>JABFSR010000166.1 GCA_013140495.1 Verrucomicrobiota bacterium | reverse complement strand
CGTTGGGTGCATCGGCAACGGCACGAGCGAGTGGCGCGAGCGCGTGTTGGAACATCGCGGCCGCATATAGATTGAAGGCACACTGTTTGTGGCGTTGAAGTTTGTAAGCATTGTGATCAATCCATACCGATGGAATGCCTAGATCCTCGACCGGCAGCAAACCGTCGCGTTCTGCCAGCATCCGCAAGTATTCAGCGAAGCGTAGCAGGCGCGGATAGGGTTCGCGCAAAGCGTCCAGGTCGCCGGTGTAAAGGTAGTGATGCCAGCAATCGAAGTTGAACCCGACGCCGTGGTCGAGAATCGGCCCCCAACTGCTGAGATCGAGCTGCCGTTCAACCAGCCGGGCGAGACGGTCGTAAGCCGGCCAACAGTCCAGAAAGAATCCATCCTTTGTCATCCCCTGACTGAATGTTGTGAGGTAACGCGCGGGCAAGGTTGTCTCGCCGAAAGCGAGGTAGATGGCGTGTGTCTGGTGACCGCCGTCACCGCTGTATTGCTGCCGTTCACGGGCCATGCCATCCACGAGCGTTTCCTGTGCGCAGTTGTGAAGCGTGTTGACCGCCGCATCCATGAGCCGCTGGAGCGCCGGTTCGCCGACGCGAATTTCCGGTTTGTTCGGCCACGGAAAAATCCGGCGGCGCACACCCACGTCACTGATGGTGATTGGGCCTCGCGCATCGTGAACATGAAGTTGCAGCCAGCGGAGGCTCTCGAAGTCGAAAGTCTCAAAACGATTTATGCCTTCCCGACAGATGAATCGCGACCATGAGTCAAAGTGGGAGTTGATGAGCGCAGGTCCTCCAGGCTGGTGACCCTCGTGGACGAGCAATTCCACGATCGTGCCCGCAGGCGCTTCGATGGTGAAGCCCGGCCAGCCGACGACTTGCTCGATGAATTCAAACGTCAGCACCGCCCCGCGCCGACCATCCAGATTCACCTGCCATGCTGCACCCGTCTGACCGGATTTCGATCGCACCTGCATTGCGCAACTTTCGCGCACGACCGTGAAGGCGTTGGGCGCGCGGCACTCAAAATATTCCTGAGGCGGGCGGAGCCATTCCAACCAGTGCGATTCCGTGAGGCGCTCGACAAGGATGGATGACTCGTGGAGCATCGGGATGCTGCGCGGACGCAATTCGGTGTTTGCCGGTCCCTTTCCGATATCGAGTTGGTATTCCGTGAAGTTGGTGCTGAGGGCTGGTCTGTTGGGCGAACCAACGAGTTCCATCGCCGGAAGCCAGTTGGCGTCCGGTGTGAACTGCGTGGTCGTCCAACCATGTGGGTAAAGCCGTGCGTCGAACTCCTCCTGCAGGGCGCGCAGATACCAGCGCTTGTAATGGCCGGGCGTCCACGCGCGGGCGATGCAGGCCCGCCAGGCGGTGTCGGAAACTATTTTCTCCAACCGTCCGTCAGAATGTTCGATCTCGAGCCAGAAGAGAAATCCCGGTTTGCCGATGGGCCAGGTGCCGTCGCCCTGACCATAAAAGAGAACGGTGGCGCCAAGGATGTTTTCGCCCGCGTCCAGTGCAGCGGTGAGGTCGAGCGGATCCGCCTCAGGCCAGCGCGGATCGGCAGGTGCTGGTCCCCATTGGATGCGCCGGCCATTCACGTCGAGTTGGTAGCGGCTGTCTGCGGCGATCCATCCGGTGGCGCGGCGGGGCTTGGCCGCCAACTTCAGTTTGCGGAGGAATAAAACGAACGTGTTCGGAAGACAGCGTTCGCTGGGATACCAGAGCCAGCGTGCAGGCTGAAGCTCTGGCAGCTTCTGCTTCACATCGGGTGGCGCGGTTGATGCCCGGAACATTTTACCCGCTTCGGCAGCGAGGCCTTGGGGAGGGGAGAGCATGCCAGCGGCACCCGTCACGACAGATGCCTTGATGAAATCTCGGCGGTTCATGTTAATCATTTTGGATATGGACTACCATGTTACTACGTAACGGCCCGCGCCGGGTGTGGCGAAGCTGAGGAGCAGCCGTCTGCCCTCCAGTTTGAAATCAACCGGGCCGAGATCACGCTGGGTTTCCGGAGCGAGCGCGCGAACCTGAATCTTCGACCGCTTGGCGGCGGGAGCGATGGCTTTGAGATCGAGGGAGGCGCGAAATGATTTGTCTCGTGGATACGGGAAGATTACCAAACGGTTGGCTTCGCGATTGATCTTGAGCGAGCCGTCCGTGGCGACTTTGCCGAAATCCAGCCAGGTGCCGGGCGGATTTGTATGGGCCGTGAAATCTTCCGTGCTGTCGGCTGGTGAAATGTCAGCCGGATCAGCGGTGACGGACGTCAACTCCCCGTTTTGCTTCTTGAGTTGGAGTTTGGCGATTTGGATGCGGCCATGTCGGTCAGCGTTGCCTTGCAATTGGAGTGCCGCGGCTCCGGGTTTGTAAAGGCCGATCACGAGATCGTAATCCTCAAACTTGTCGCTGACGCTGAACTCGTATGGCCCGTCCACGATCACGTCGCCTTTTCGCCACTGACTCGTGGGGCGCGGGAGAGCGTGGTCCTGTTGGAAAACGATGTGTTGCCCCGTCGCGGCCCGCTTGTTCACGGCGTGGACGTAGCAGGTGAAATCCTTGTCGAGCGTATCGTTGACGATCCATTCGTAGGTGATCGAGACGCGGTTGCCGCCGAGATGCCGAAACTCACGGAGGCGCGGCTCAATGGCTTTTGGTGCGCGGCCATCCACCGGGTCAAAGTGCGTGCGCGCATCGGCAAACACAAATTCGGGGCACTCGGCATAATCACCGAGCTTGCCGTTGTGGAGCGCAGTGGACGCTTCGGTGTCTGGTCCGAGCGCAAGGAAGCCCCATTGGGGAAGGGTGTATTGCCTCGGCGATTTCGCCTCCACCTTCCAAGGTTCGGCATTCCAATTCACCCACAACGTCAACCCGCTGTCGTAGCGGATGCGCTGGCGCGAAGTATCGCCGGCCACGAGCGCCGCGCTGCCGGTCACGTAGCGCCCCTGCACCTGATAGAGAATTTCCACCGGGCGCGCGGTGCCGTAAAGGCGTTGTATCGGGTACATGAGGTTGTGCTCGCGCCAGACATATTGGACGCGGTCGGGGAGCGGGTTGCCGATGAAGCCCGCGTGCCCGTAGGCAATCTCCTGCGCACGATATTGGTCGAGGCTACGCGGGCTGCCGGCGTCCACTCCCCACGCAAGCCCGTAGCCGCGACGATACCAGCGTTCGTAATAACCCATGCCGTGATTCACCATTTGCGGATGGAGCTTCAGCAAATCCAGATCGAGAAACGGCGTGTGATCTTCACCGCCAATCACCTGCGCCTCGACGCCATCGCATCGGCCCGCCCAATAAAAGTGATTCGCGCCTTCGCCAAACAGCGGGCCGCCGTGCGTGTCGCGCTCGAACTGAAACAACTCCGGCTCGCGTTGCACGCGCAAGGACAGCATCGCCGCCTGCGGTTGCGCGGTGTCGTGGTCGAGTTGATTCCACGGCGGGACGCAGGTATGTACGTCCAAATAGGCGGCGGTCGTGCCATAGCGGGCGTGGGCTTCGGGCGAGTTTTGTTTTGCGAAGCCGATCATGCGGGTGGCCTTGATCCCGAAGGCCTGGACTTTCGTGCCTTCGTTGAGCCAGCCGAGCGACGGCGAACCATCGGCCTGCAACACGCGCGCCGCGGCGTCATAGCTCGGCGCGTCCGGGTAGAGGTCAATGTAGTTTTCATGCAGCGCCCAGAGATAGCCGCATTCGTTGGCGGCCTTGCCGAATAACTTCATGCCGTCGTCGCCGCCAAGGTCGGCGTTGGCCGGCATGTGATCCGGCAGCTTCACATCATAACCGTAGTGCTGCCAGGCGTGTTGGATGATCACGAGGTGATCCACGCCAAGGTCTTTCAGTTCGCGCAGCTTTCGGGCGTCGCCGGCGTAAGAACCTTCGCTGTGACCCCAGATGTCGAGCATGATGCGCGGCCCCAGCACGCCGAGGAACGACGACGCCGGATGTGGAATGTTCGGCAACACTTCACCCACGTCCGGCGAGACGGCAATGTAGCCGGTCTCGACGAGCGCATTGCGATTGCTGGCGGTCGTGAGGTAATAGGCGGCTTCACCTTGCGGACATTCCGAGGCGTGAGATTGAGTCCAATCCAAATAACGGCAAACGAAAGTTCCCTCAACGGGCAGGTAGTTCACCACGCCCGGCAGATACGGCACGTTTAGGGTTCGGCGCAGAGGCGCGGCGGCGTTGCCGAGACTGAAGCGGCTGATAATAGGCTGATCGCACCGCGCCGAAACCACCAGCGCCTTGCCTTGCATCCGGTAACTCCACGCGATGCGCAGCGGCTGATCCGGCAGATCGTAATCCCACACCACGTTCAGCGTGTCGCCTTCTCGACGCACTTCCGCTGCTCGCCCACCGCGGGCCGGAATTTCCTCCGTCCTGTTCTCCCGTTTCCGCGCGACGGTCGCGCCGCCGCCCATCGCCGGCAGGAACTGACGACCCTTGCCAAGTTGCGCCGTGAAATCATCCAGCGTCCCGGTGACCGCTTTGAAAGTGAAGGTCAGCGGCCCATCCGCGCCGACGTAACTGAACCGCCAGCCGTCGGCGGTGCGTTCCAGCTTGTTGGAACAGGGCAACAAGTTCGACGGCACCACACCGTTGCTGGCCGAGTTGCTTAATGCCAACAGGCTCGCCTTCGACGTGGCGGCGTAGGCGCGCGTGCCAGTCAACTGCTTCAGCCATTTGTCGCGCCCATTCTGTCCCGTGCCGACGGTGAGCTTTGCGTCGCCGAAAAAAGACCAGTCCCAGGATGGATTATTCTTCGGCCCTGGTTCGACCTGCAGGCGGAGCTTGACTGTCTTACCGGCATGTTGCGAGAGATCGAAGTCGAATTGTTTCCATTTGTCCGTGGCCTGATGTTCGCGCATCAACTCGCGCTCCGCGCCGTCGGCCGTCAGGTAGCAGGAGAAAGTGGATCCGTCACTTTTGTCGGGCACGCCCGCGTCCGGCCCCATCACAATAGCGAATGAGAGTTTGATGGGCATGACGCGCGGCAACGCGAGTTCATACTCCGCCCACGTACGACCTGGCGGAACGCGCCACGGCGAGTGGATCAATAGCGCTTGCTTGCCAAACACCCGTCCCCACGGCTTGTAGGAAACACCCGTGCGTTCATCGGCGTGGCCTACCCACGACACAGGCATCAGCTCGGGCTTGCTGCCGTAAGACTGCCACCAGACTTGATAGAGTCCGATGTCGGTGAGTGCGGTTTCTCCGACGGGCAGCGGTACAACAAGATTGGTCGTTCCGCCGACTGACATTGCCCCGCGCGAATCCAGACAAAGAAGAACAACTGTCGCGACCCGGGTCAGCACGAGGGTTGCATGGAATTGCCAAATCTTCGCCCGCACCCGCGCCAGCGATTTGAAGGGAGTGTGAAGGTTGTTCTCAGATTTCATTTTCAAAGCTATTTTGTTCTGCGTGGAAACCCAACTTCCAAACTGATCTTCGCTCCCACTACTTCGCCTTCAGCGAAATGAGATAGGCCACCACGTCAGCCAACTCCGACTCGGTCATGGCACCTTCCAATCCTTCCGGCATGAACGAAAGGCTGCTGGTATCCCGCCTCCTCACTTGACTCAGATGCAGGCTGACCTTCTCGTCGGCGGATGAGATTATGGTCAATCGGTCGCCATCAGCCTGCACCAGACCGGTGAATTCCCTGTCGTCGCGAGTTTCGATATGTTCGCTCAGGAAACCGGTCTTGATGATCTTGCTCGGTTCGAGAATGGATTCAACCAGGTATTGCGGCTGGGTGGCAGTGCCGATTTCGGATAACAGTGGGCCAGATTTGACGATGTCCGCGCGGACCGAATGGCACTTGGTGCAGGAGGTTAGTCCCGCAGAGAAACTTAATCGCCCCAGCGTGGGTGAAGCGTTGGCGAGCCGTCCCAAGACCGCTCCGGCCAGGGTGGATTTATCTTTCCGACCAGGCAGCTTTAACTTTAGTTGATCCAATCGCGCGGCCGACACTCCCAGCATCCGCAGCGTCAGGTCAAGTTCCTGGGCAATGTCGGCATCATCCTTGGCACGGACAGAAGCGGCGTCCATCACGACCTGGACCAACTCCGGCGGGCGCGCGGATTGGCGCAATGCTCGTAGTGCCGTAGTCACGACGCGCTTTGAAGGATGTTTGACCCACGCGAGCCAGTCGTCCTTGCTCAGGCTTGTGTCCGCCACGCCCAAGGTGAAAATCGCTTCCAACTGCACGTCGCCAAGCGTGCCGTCGCGAGCGATTTTTCGCACCGCTGCGCGGCAAGCCGGGTCCGCCAGCGCCCGCTGTCGCACAATGAGAAGCGCCTCACTTTGGACCAGTGCGTTGTCACTCTGCAAACAGGCGAGAAGAAATTTCACCGGCAGTTGCTTGGGCGCAACCGCCTCGATCAGGTGCAGCGCCTGAAGCTCTGCTTCCGCACCGGTCAATCGCAGTTCGCCGCTTTCCAGGCGATCGAGAAACAACGTGGCATCTGCGTCGCCAGCCTTGATGCTTCCTCCAAGTTTGACGAGCAGCTTGAACCGGGTTGGAAAATCTTGCACGGCGAGTTCGTTTGCCAGTTCCGCGAGCGGCGTGTTCTCATAACGCGCGTTTTCCATGGCGATGAGCGCAACGCGTTTGTCTTCGACATCGTCGCGCTGCCAGAGTTGTTTCAGGGAAGCGGCATCGCCGCGCCGCGCCAGTTCCAGACCGATTTGATAGCGGAGACGGCGATCATGCGTCACTTCGAGCGCGCGGAGCAGCGCTTCGCCGACTGCGACCGGGGAGACGAAGCAAAGCGCGGCTTCGACGCGCACCTCCGCATCGGGGTCTTTGAGCAAAGGCGTTGCGAGCTTGGTCAATCGTTCGCGACTGAATCTGGGTGAGAGAATTGATGAGTGGCTCAAACTCGCGGTGTCGCCGAGTTTAAGTCCGGTGGCCTGACGCAACTGGCGCAATGCGTGAGCGCGGACGCGTGCGTCGGTGTGCTTCAACGCGCCAGCCATTGTCTTGGCCGCGCCAGCACTGTCCATTCGCACGAGGGTCCAAACCGCGTTGGCGGCGGCAAAGGCATCTCCCTTGACCACGATACGGCCCAGAGGCTTCAAGGCGAACGATCCGGTTTTGACCAGCGCGCGTTCTGCCAGTTCGCGGACCAGGTGATTCGAATGACTCAGCAAGGGAACAAGCGCGGCGGGTTTCAGCCGGGCGATGGCCCCGGGCGTCGGTATTTCAATGGCCTCTGATTTGTCGCCGCCGCTGTACGTGATTTTGAAGATGCGACCGCTCTTGTCGTTCTCATCATCCTGGCCATGCCAATCAATGAGATAAAGGCCGCCGTCGGGTGCCAGCACCATTCCGGTGGGACGGAACATCGGGTCGCTGGTTGTGAGGAATGGTGAAGCCTCGGTCAGTTCCGTGTCCGCCGTGCCGATGCGCGAGACGCCAGCTTTCGCTCGCCGGAAACGACTGACCATGCGGTTGCGCGAACCCTGGCCATGACTGCCCCAGTTGCTGATGAGAATATCGCCCCAGTATGCTTGAGGAAGCATGGACGAATAGTAGTGCAGGGCGGAGGTGTTCGCGCCAGCGCCCATGTCACGCACGGGAGGAGAGAGCGGCTCTGCGCCAGCCAACCAACCATACGAGAGCTTCCGCGAAGCATAGCCGTAATCCATGCCGGGGATGACGTGGACAAAAATGTTGGGGCTGCCCTCGCCGTTGCTGATGTACCAGAGGTGACCCCAAGGATCAATGTCGAAGGCGTATGGCGCGCGTAATCCTTGAGTTGCGATTTCCAATTCTGAACCGTCCAACTTGCATCGAACCATGCCGCCGCTCTTGCCATTCAACCGGACCTGGCGCCCGTCCGAGCCCGTGAGTTCGACCGGTCGGCCGCGTGGGTGATCGGCGATGCTAAGCCAGAGCCGGTCGTCGGGCCCGATCTGGACTCGATACATGCCGAATGGATTCCACTCCGTGGCGGCATCCTTTACCAGCAGCTTGCGATTCACGCCTTTTCCATCCGGGCCAATATCCATCGAGAACAGTTCGTTCAGACAGGTGGCGTAGATTTTCCCGGCACGTGCGCAGATGCCGATGACCGGATCTGCAAAACCATCCGCAACCACCACCGTGCTTGCTGCGCGGCCATCCGGGCCGAGCGTGATGCGCTTGATCGGATTGCTGGGCGGGTTGAACGGCGAGCCGTTCATGCCCCAACGATAGGTATGGGCTTCGGTGGCAAAGATAACACCGAGCTCATCCACGCACATTGTCATCGGGTTGATGATGTCCGGCTCTGCTGCCACCAGGTGAAACTCGAAGCCGGCTGGGAGGGTGAAATGTTTGGCCGCCATTTCCGCCGGCAACGGATCACGGCCCGCCACCCATGCGCAGCCACGGCGGATCAATTCCGCTGTGCTTGGCGTCTGAATCGCACGAACATCGTGGCCGAGCGGTGTGTGAAAAATGCGACCCTTGCCAAATGTATGGACGAACGCCATCGGCTGATCGGATTGAGTCATCTTCGATTTCGCCGCAGCCAGCAACTCAACTGGTTTGTTGCCAGTGAGCCCGGTGTAAAGCTCATCGTCCGTGTCGAACACGGTCAAGCCTTGGGTGATGGGGTGGTCGGCGTTGACGATGCGAACCTGGAACGGTCCGCGCGGATCATGAGTGTTCTTGCGGTCCCATATCTTGCCGGCTAGCGCGGGGAATTCGGTCCAGTTCGAGAACGCGCCGGAAGCAAAGTGCAGCACGAACAATCCGCCGCCTTGCTCCACAAACTTCTTAAGGTCAGCCTTTGATTTTTCACTGGGGTCTGGTTTCTCCCAGTTGTTGAAATGAAGAAATACAACGTCGTGTTTGGACAGGTCCGTCGCCTCCAGCCGGTAGGGGTCATCCAAAACTTCGACCTTCATCCGCGAATCCTTTCCCAGTTCTGCCTTGATGGCCGGAGTCGTTTTTTGCCATTCGTGCGCGGCAATATCTATTCCGGTTACGATCAGCACGCGGATTTCGTCGGGTTTGGCGGCAGCGGAAACGATGAGGGCGAACCACAGGCCAACGCAAGCGATCAGCTTCAACCAAAAGGATCGCCCTGTGGTTGGCAAGTGAGCTTGATTCATTCAAAGCCTGTTTTTCTGTGGCCTAATTTGTCGAAGCGCCCTGAGCTTTTGCTTTACCGCGCGAGCGATCTGTCGCGGCTGAACCAAACATTCGGTTATCTGGCTTGCCACCGGCAATGATATAGGCGAGCAGGTCAAGCACCTCGTCCTCGTCCAATTGATTCAGCAACCCTTGCGGCATTGGTGAAACCTTGGAAGGTTCGATGGACTTGATCTGCTTGCGATCAATCTTTGTTGTTTCGCCGGGGTTCAACATATCGGTGCTGAGTTGAACGGTGTCCGTCCCAAGATAAACAATTTGTCCTGTAAGCGTCTCGTCATCGGTCAACGTGATCACGATGGGCGCATAGAGGTCGCTGACCGTCTTGCTCGGCTCGATGATGGATTCCAGCAAATCGCGCGGACTGAATCGGCCGCCGGCACCTGTGAGGTCCGGACCAACGGCTCCTCCCTCGTTTGCAAATCGGTGACAAGCGAAACAACCCAACGCGCCGAATAATTTGCGACCTCGTTCAAAACCCCGATTCTGTAATCTGCCTTCAGCGAGCGGGGCGAGTTCGGCCACCGTCCAATCCTTCACGTATGAATGACCAGTGAGTCCTTCTTGCATGACTTGCAGCGGCGTCTTCGTCACGGGCTTCGCTTCGAGAATGGCTTTCAGTTGAGTCTTCTCCGTTTCGGTCAGGGTTGCGACAGCGTCGTTTTTGATGAGCTTCATGAAGCCTGCAAAACTCGCACCGCCTCGATAGCCGCCCGCCTTGATGAACCACCTGAAGTAAGTTTCGCGAAGTTGCAGCGTCCAACCTGTCCGCACCACACGCAGTGCCTTGATGTATTCGATCTGTTCCTCCTGTGTCGGTGCGCGATCCACGAGCGCGAGGGCTTTGGCGGGAATTGACGGTGATTGGAGATACGCCAGCATCTGACAAAGTTCGGCGTTCAATTCACGTGTGGTGGCGGGGAAGAGTGAATCGAACTTCGCCACAAGTCGTGCGCGGTTGGCTTCGTCCGGCCTATCCAAGCGGGTGAAAGCTACTGAATAAACACGCATCAATTCGACCCGTTGCGCGTCGGAGAGTTTTCGCCATTCGATGCGATCCAGCGCTGTCAGCACGCGTCCCAACAACGCCAAGTCAGGCTTCGGGTCAGTGGGCTGGCGATGAAATGGGTCGCGCGCACTCACGCGGACGAGCGCGAGCAACGCCGTCAGGGCGGAGGGAGCTTTGGTTTCGTTCAAAGCCTTTTCGCGCCACTGGCTCGGGTCTTGCCATTCCAAGGCAACGCGCGCCGCGAATCGGATGTAACGGTCCGGGTGATCGAGATACGGCCAGAGCGTTTTCACCGCCTGCGGGTCTTGATGACCGTGAAATCCCTCCAGCTTGAGCCGAAGCGCCCGCAGCTTGGCACCACGATCCTCCGTTCGGGACGGTGCAGTGGATTCCTTGCCCATGTAAGTAACGCGATACAGTCCGGTCTGAATGCGCCAGCCGCCGGTCACGAAATACATCGCGCCGTCATTCGGACTGACAACGATGTCCGTGGTCGGCAGCGGCGTGCCGCTCATGATGAGTTCAAACTCGCCCTTGTACGCCGCGCCATCGGCGGTCAGATGCGCCGCATACATGCGACCGTAACTCCAGTCGGGAAGGAACAGCGCTTCCTGGTAGCGCGCGGGAAATTTCGCTCCATAGCCGAATGTCATGCCGACGGGCGAACCGGGCCCGATGTCGAGAACCGCAGGCAAGCTATCTGCGTAATAAGCCGGCCACTTGCCTGCGCCATTGCGCCACCCGAACTCACTGCCACTGGTCACCAGGCAGACACGCGTAGGTCTATACCATGGCGTGTTCATGTCCCACTCCATGTCGGCGTCAAAGGTCAGCAGATCGCCGTAGCGATTGAATGCTGCATCGTAGGGATTGCGGAAACCGTTCGAGATGAGTTCCCAGTTCTTGCCATCTGGGTCAACGCGATAAAAGCATCCGCCCGGCGCAAGGACATCGGTCATGAACCCACGCGCATCCGGCATGCGGGGCAACAAATGATCCTCGCTCCAGATCAGGGGCACGCGCGATTGCTCGGGTTTGCGAACCTTCGTCGCGTTGCCGGCTACGACATAGATGGATTTTCCGTCAGGTCCCGCCAGCAATGCGTGCCAGCCGTGATCGCCGCCGCCTTCCAACGGACGCAGCAGTTCCACGTTGTCGAGTTGGTCGTCGCCGTTGGTGTCACGCACGCGGTAAAGGCCGCTGTCGAACTTTCCGTTTTTGCTGACCATTACGTAGAGGCTGTCGAAAGCCCACAGCAAACCCTGCGCGCCGCTCAACTCCACGTTGATCTTTTCAACTTTGGTCGCCTCGGCTGGACCACCGATGGGCGGCGGCGTGACGCGGTACAAACCGAGGTCGTATTGATCGCAGACGATCATGCGACCCTTCGGATCCACACACATGCTAACCCACGAACCTTGTGTCTTGGGCGGCGAATAGAGCAACTCAACTTTGAAATCCTTGGCGACTTTTAATTGGTCTGCTGGAGTTGCGGTCGGCTCACGAAGCGCCGGCTTGGCTTCGTCTGTCGTAGTCTCGGCAAACGTTTTAAGCCGGATGTCCTTGAACTGAACTTTCATCGGCGGACCGGGGTGCATTTGGAGTGCGATGATGCCCCTGCGGGCGGCCACATTGGTCTGATGATCGTTTGCCTGTGCCGTCAAAACTCCGTTGATCCACAGTTTGATTTCGCTGCCACGCGCGACGATCCGGTAATCGTTCCATTCATCCAGTTTCCACTTTTTCCGAAGCTCCGCAGGATCGCCGAGAGCTGTGACTTGTCTTGCGCCATCGGGTGCGATGACGACGCTTTGCCCGCGCGGCGCAATCACCCCGCGCGTGTGTTCATAAACCCCGCCGGTGTATTGGTCCTCAGCGTCCATGTCTGCTTGATAACCGCTCGTGTCCCAATCGGGCACTTCGCGACTGCGGATTTGGATACCAGAATTGCCACCGGTCAACCGGAAGCGCAGTCGCAACTCAAAGTCCGCCGGTTGCCCGCCGCGCCAGATGAGGTAATTGGCTTTGGGGCATGGTTTCTCCAGAGTGCTTTGTGCCGTGAGAGCACCGTCCTCGACATTCCACCAGCCAGGTTTGCCATCCCAGCCGGTCATATCTTTGCCGTTAAAGATGGAAACGAAGCCTTCGTCGTCGGTTGCTGCACTGCTTCGCGTCGAGGTGAGGCAAAGCACGAGCAAAATGAAGGTCAGGATTCTTTTCATTGCTTGAATTGGTTTTGTGGAGGTGAGTTTGCTTGAATTCCTGCGTCTGGCGTACATCTCAATTTTTTGGGGCATGGGTTCTCGCATATTCACAAAGCGCGCGGAGATTTTCCGGTGGCGTGTCGCGCGGCACTTCGCAACCCGCACCTACGATGAAACGAGCGCCGGCCTGCCGATGACATTCCGCAATACCGGCAGTCACCATTTCGGGCGTGCCGTCCATCAGCACTGTCACGGGGTTCAGATTTCCAAGAATCACCTGGCCAGCGCCCATCTGCTGGCGGCCGTCGGCCAGCGGCGACAGTGAATCCAAATCCACGATGTCGCATCCGAGCTTTCCCATGCCTGTCAAAAGTTTTCGCGTATTGCCGCAGATGTGGAGACGCACTTTCGCGCCCATCGCATGAATTCCTTGGACGAGGCGTTGTTCATAAGGCAGGGCGAATTCCTCGTAAATCCTCGGCCCGATCAGTGAGGCTGCGGCGTCCCCGACACCAATGACATCCGCACCAGCGGCGATCTGCTCCCGGGCGAAGCGTAATTCCATTTGCACGATGAACTCGAACAAGTCGCGGACGAAACCGGGATCGTCGAGGAAGTCGAGCATGAGCGTGTTGATGCCGCGCAAATCCGCGCCCTCGGCGACCGGGCCTTCGATCCAGCCCTCGATGATTTTGTCCCGGCCAATTCTTTCCTTGAAGAGCGCAACGGCCTTGATGCCATTGTGCATACGACCGCCTCCGAGCGGATCGGGAATCTTCAGCGTGGCGAGTTTGGTTTTGTCTGCGAGCAAGGCTTGATCCTCAAGCAGTGCGACGGGCTGGTCGTCAAAGAATTGCACTGCGCCGCCGCAGTCCGCTGCTTCTCGCGCTGGATCGGACATCGTGTTCACGTAATCGAAGCCGTACTTCTCGGCTATGCGCGACTGGCCTTCAACCAGCACACGGTAGTCAGTGCAGTAATCTCCATACTTTGCTCCAAGTTCCGCACACGCGAAGTGCATCGTGATGGGCATGAGCGGCAGGCGATTGACCGGTTTACCTGCAAGGTGGTTAAAGACAAGTTCGCGACTGTTCATGACAGTTTTGGTTTATCCTGCAATTCGGCGGCAGATGGCTGAGATGAATTCCGGACTCGTACCGCAACAGCCGCCGATAAACTTTGCTCCCGCAGCGATCAAGTCAGTCGCTTGATCCGCGAAGTCTGCTGGCGTGCCCGCATAAACCGCACGACCATTCTCAAGCTGTGGAAGACCCGCATTGGGCTTGATCCAGACTGGCCGATCCGTTGCCGCTCTGAGACGCTGGCAAATCGAGAGAAAGCGAGAAATTCCCTGACCGCAATTCGCGCCAATCACGTCTGCGCCCGCCTCGCTTAACTCTTGCGCCGCTTGTTCCGGCGTGGTGCCCATCATGGTCCGGTCCAGATTTTTGCCCGAATCAAACACCATGCAGGCGACGACTGGCAGACCCGTGGTTCGCGCTGCTGCCACCGCCAGTTTCGCTTCTTCGATATCCGCCATGGTTTCCACAACGATTGCATCTGCGCCCCCTTGAGCCAGGGCAGTTGCTTGTTCCTCAAAAGCCGACTGAATTTCCGCAGGCGTGATTTCTCCGTTCAACAGCAGTTTTCCGGTCGGCCCGATGGAGGCAAACACCATGGCCTTGCCAGCAACCGCAATTTTGGAAATCTCAACGCCACGCTGGTTGATCTCAACCACTCGATCGGCAAGTGAGTTTTCTGCGAGCCTGACACGGTTTGCGCCGAAAGTGTTGGTGAGGATGACCCGACTGCCTGCATTGACATAAGCACGCGCAACTTCGCCCACGAACCGGGGATGCGTGAGATTCCATGCGTCCGGAAATTCGCCGATTGCCAGCCCGCGCGCCTGCAACTGCGTTCCCCATGCGCCGTCGGTTACGACCGCTCCGTTGGCAATCAGCTTTTCAATGGTTGGATGCATGAATGGAAATATGGCTCATCTCTGGTTGCTGAATGGAAGTGTGATCCCGGGGCAGGGAATGACTACACGGAATTTGCCATTCCCCTGCCTGTTATTGCGCGTGGAGGAATTTAGAGTTGCGATGACACCGCTTCGCAAATGACCCGCTGCAAGGTAGCACAGAGAAGCCAGCCAAAGACTCGCGAACGACTTACGGCTCTGCCAACCGGAAGAAAGCATTGCCACTGCCTATTGGCCACGTTACGTGGTTCGTGGAGTCGGACCCGGCAATGACCTGCCAATCCGGACTGGTCAAGCTGGGTGTGCGCTGGAGTTTCATCCCCGTCGCTCCGCTGGACCACGACACGAGGACACTCCCGCCCGAAACAGACGGCGCTATTTGTAATTGAGGGTCGGTATATGGGCTCAGGTAATAATTCGCGATGGGATCGCCTGTATCCGAGGCCCAATCGCTGTTTGGTTGTGGCGACAATTCGGGACTGGCTTCAAGTGAGAAGGACAACTTGAGCGTTTTTCCGAGGGATATGATGGGCTTGGCAGATGTATGGGGTTGAGTGGCATCTCGCATGAAACCACGAAACGGCGCGACCATCTCCGCCTGATGTCCATCCGGCGAGAGTGCGATGCGGACAATTCCCTGGTAACTTGGCCCTCTGTCCTTGACGAACCTGATACTGGCGTAATTGTCGGGTGCCGGGAGCTGGTTCGTGCCGCCGTTCGGAGTATCGAACCATACCCACTCCGGATAGAAGTCATAACTGCCGGGCAGCACGCGCACGATCCCGTTCATCTGATCCAGAAAGGCGGCGTTCAGTTGTGTCTGGTTGGTTGCGCCGTGATTGAGGTAGTTGCCCTTGTTGTAGTGCCCATCATAATACTCAACCTCCATGTTCATGTCGTAACCGTAGCTCGTCGGGTAATAGCCTCCCTCGTGCAAGCCATAACCGGTGTTGGTATTGCTGTCCACGTCAAGGGTGACGATGACATAGTAGCGCCCGTGTTGCGTCGCGTTGGTGATCGTGCGACCGATGACACCGGTCGCCCGAAAGTAGGCGTAGAGGTTCGACGAATCATGCGTGAACTTGTATTCCACCAGATCAATGTCGGGGTGATTCACATAAACAGGAATGTCGTTGGGAGCGGAATGATCCGTGTCGTGAGTGTCGGGAATTCCATTGTGAAATACGCCCGGTCCTCCGACTGGATCAAAATGGGAAGGCACGGTGGCCCAGTCCGCAAAGTTGCCGTCAATGGTGATGCTGTGGATGTATTCAGCCCGGACAGATGTGACGCCGGAGCAAACTAGAACGAAGCTTGCGGCTGCTGCTGCAAAACTCAAAATCGTTGAAACGCTCTTTGCCGGTGGAGCTGCGTGGAGGAACAGTTTCGCGATTGTATCCATGACCTGAGACTGCGCCGGAAACAGACGGACGACAAGCTCGGAGATGCGTGGAGTTGTCCATGGCGCTGCAAGCAGAGCCCACGGTTTCCGGAACTCGCAATGAGTTTTACAATTATATGCCTTTGGTAATTCCAATTGTTTAACGCTTACGGAAAAACAGCCAGATTTCCGTGATTGCTGTGATAACCACGCACAGCAACGAAATCAGCATGGCATTAACAGCGCTCACAACTATGACCAGTCCGAGAGAGTATTGCGTATAGGATTTCGGCCAGCCAAACACTGCGTTTCCAAACTCGTAAGTTGGGATAGCCAGATACCCCGCAATATATCCTGTAAGCGAATGGCCTCCTGAAGTCGCAACAGCAATTCCAATTACAACCATGTTAATAATCATGCCCGAAACCAAGCCCCACAGCCCGCGTCGGCAGATTGTTTTCCAATAAACGGTTTTTGCAGGAATTCCCTTGTCGAGCATCTTCTCGCTCTCGGAACGTTGGGGACATTCGGCTTCCAGCCTCGACTTCAAAATGCGCCACCCGACGAATGCTCCGAATGCTCCAAATACCAAACCATTTGAAATTACTATAAGGGCTAGATCTCCAAGCGCCGGCTCGGCAGAGTTGAACTCGGGACTCAAACCCAGAACCGAACCGAAGATATGGCCAGGAATGGTCAATGCCCGCCAAGAAAAACGTGAGAGATCGAAAACCAAATCATTTGCAACGCTGTATTCAGACGTGTTCAAACGAGTAATCCCCAAGCTTAGGAGGAGTCCAATACTCGCTCCCCAAAAGAAGCCAATGCGAATCGCTTTTCCTGATTTTCGGTTTAGAGATCCAACGTATCCCATGGGTGACTTTGTAAGAACTTAGTCCTTCGTGTCAATCTGCTCTTACAGTAGCGTTCGAGGGCTTTGAACTTTCTCGGTCGTAGTCCTGATGGTTGTGACCCCCATTGCCGATTTTGCTCCCGGCAACTGCCCGCGATGTTTACGCTGTCACCACATGGCGATTCTCGGCAAACGCAACATCCTGTCCATCGTGCGGGCGGCTGCACCAGGCCTCTACCTCGAAGGCGGCGAGCTGGGTGAAATTCTTTTGCCCGGTCGTTACATCCCGGCAGACCTCAAACCCAAGGACAAACTCGACGTCTTCGTCTATCGCGATTCCGAAGACCGGCTGGTGGCCACCACGGAAATTCCGCACGCCACCGTTGGCGAATTCGCGTGCATGAAGGTGGTCAGCATCAACGACCGTGTTGGCGCATTTCTCGATTGGGGACTCGCCAAGGATTTGTTGCTGCCGTTTCGCGAGCAGGAAAAGCAGGTGCGCGTCGGCCAACGCGTGGTGGCGTTTGTCTATCTTGATCCAAAAACCCAGCGTATCGTGGCGACGACGAGGTTGCATCGGCATCTCAGCCAGGAGCGTCCGTTCTATCGCAATAGCCAACCGGTGAATCTGCTTGTCACCGGCGCGAGCCCGCTGGGTTATCAGGCCATTGTGGAGAACAGCCACAGCGGATTGCTTTATCGCGACAACATCACCACGCCGCTCCAGATCGGGCAACGAGTGAAAGGCTTCGTCCGGAACATCCGACCCAACGGTCAGATTGACCTGAGCCTCGACGCCTCGGGCTACAAACGCGTGGCCTCTGTGACTGATCAAATCGTCCAGGCACTCGAGAGCAACGGCGGCAAGCTGGCGTTCGATGATGACAGTTCGCCCGAGGCCATCCGAAAACAATTTGGCGTGAGCAAGAAAGCTTTCAAGCAGGCTCTCGGCAAACTCTACAAAGCGCGGCGCATTGCGTTCCAAAATCCCGGAATCCAGTTGCTGGACAACTCGTCTTGGTCACCCGGCAAATGACTTGAATTGGTCTTGCACTCAGACGCGCGGACAGCTTTGAGATTCAGTTTTAACCTTAAAATCGGAACTCAGCGCTTCAGTCCTCGACCAGGTTTTGCGCCGGTGTGTTCGTTGTTCCTGATGACGGACACGCCGTTGACGAGGACGAAGGGGATACCGGTGGCGTAATGGTGCGGGTCGTTGTAGGCGGCGGGGTCGGTCACTTTCTCCGGATCAAACACGGCGATGTCCGCCCAGAATCCTTCCTTGATCAGGCCGCGGTCTTTGAGGCGAAATGTGTTCGCGGGCAGGCTGGTCATTTTGCGGACGGCATCTTCGAGGCGCAGGGTTTTGAGTTCGCGGACGTATCGGCCCAGAACGCGGGCGTTGTTGCCGTAGCCGCGCGGGTGGGGAACGTCCTTGCCAAACTCGCGCAGGCCGCTGTCGCAGGCGATCATGGTGTTCGGGTGTTGCATGAACTTTTGCAGGTCGGTTTCATTGATTCCGTGAAACACACCGCTTGCACTGCCGTTCTGTTCCAGTTCCAGAATCGTTTCGATCTGGTCATCGAGTGAATCCGACCCGCGAACTTTCTTTGCGGCTTCGACGATGTTGAGTCCGTTGAGTGATTTGTCGTGTTTGTATGAGGCGATGACGGCGTAGGCGTAATCTTCACGGCCGCGAGCGCGGATTTTCTCCTTCATGCGGGCGGCGAGCTTCGCCTTTTGCTCGGGGTCGGCCATGAGCTTGCGGAACTTGTCTTTGCCGCCATCGAAGGCGTCGTCGGGGATCAACTGCCGCATGGTGGTGCTGGAGGCGGTGTAGGCGTATTGATCGTGTGTGATGTCGAGTCCGCCGGCGCGCGCCTTTTCGATGTAGGCCAGCACGTCGTCGGCTTTGCCCCAGGCTTTTTCGCCACTGAGCTTGATGTGCGAAACCTCGGCGCGCACCTTCGCCTCGCGGGCGACGCGGAAGACTTCATCCAGTGCGGCATAAATCTCAGAATCTTCGTGCCGCATGTGGCTGGCGTAAATGCCGTCGTAAGGCGAAATGACTTTGGCCAGTTCGACGATTTCATCCGTCTTGGAGAAGACGCCGGGCAGATAGATCAGACCTGTGGACAGACCGGCGGCGCCATCGCGCATGGCCTGGTCCACGAGTGACTTCATCTTTTCAAGCTCGTCAGGTGTTGGGGGACGATCAAAGCTGCCGCCCATGGCTTTCTCGCGAACGGTATTGTGACCGATGAGCGTAATGACGTTGGGGGAGATGCCGTTGCTGGCGACCTCGCGGAAGAATTTGCCGACATCCAACGCCGAGCCTCCGCAGTTGCCGACCACGAGCGTGGTGACGCCCATGCGGAGGAAGTTTTCGGCGCGTGGTTGCTCGGCCACTTCATCTGCGTGCGTGTGGACATCAATGAAACCGGGTGCGACGATCAAGCCAGTGGCGTCAATCTCGGCATTGGCCGCGCCGGCAATCTGTCCGATCGCGGTGACTCGTCCGTCTTTGATTCCGACATCGGCGAAGTAAGCGGGATTGCCCGTACCGTCCACAACGCGGCCATGGCGGATGATGACGTCGAAGTTTTCAGCATAGCAAACAGAGGCCGCGAGGCAAGCTGCCAGGAAGGTGGACGGAAACCTGAAATTCATGGCGTTTGAATAGCAACAATTGGCAACGATGGGAAGAGGTCATCTGTGGTGACGGATATATGTCGTAGCAAGGTTGCACGGCAAAAGTTCCAAGTTCCAAGTTCAGAGTTCCAAGTTTGTAACGGTAGTCCACAGTCCAAGGGACTAAGTCCCGGCATCTTTAAGAAACCTGGCACGGACCAACGTGGCATCAGGCTTTCTGAATGTTCTTCTGTGCCCGGTTTCTTGTTGCCAGGTAATCCGCCCACAGAAGGAAACCGCAGCCGAATAAAAATTGTCCGAAGATGTCGGTCGGGTTCTGCGCCATCGAAACTGACGGGAAGATTTTCGAGTATCGTATCTCGTACGTGCTGCCATTGGTGTACGGCTCACGGCGGTCCGGATCCCAGTACGGCAAACCTGCCCCCTCGTACGCGCGACCATCAACTTTGTAACTGTAATAAACCGCGACGCGTCCGTGAGATGGATGCTCGACCCTCGTGACCGTTGCCGTGGTGCGTTCCTCACGTAGAAGAATGGCAATGCTCCTGAACCCGCTATGAAACAGCATCGCCATCGCCAAAAGAGGAATCGCTATGAGCGCGATGTAAGGCGGCTGAAACACCCAGCCCACCCAACGCCTTGCCGTAGCGCGAAAACCGGCTGACATGGCACTTAGGCTAATGGCCTTGCCGGAAAAAACCATCTGTATCCTCGAAGGACTCATTACGCCGGCTTCCGAAGATTGCCGCCGTGAGCCCCTCCGCTTTGCGGTCGCACGTTGTACCCCTAATCAAACCGCCCGGCCACGTCTGCCAACCTCTCCAGCGAACGCAGGGTGCTAAGTGCGATCTTGAACCAAGCCGGCAGCGGGTGCAGAAGTTTCGGGTCATGGGAGGGACAGTGCGTGGTGCGAACAGGACATTTCGTTCGGCCGGGACTCTGCATCGTGTTGCGTGCAACCGTCATCACGGCGCTGGAGGAACGCAGGGCGGGGCGGGAAAACTGCAACGTGAGGCGTGCAATTGGCAGCGTGATGTTTTCAGGACACTTCGCGACATTCGCTGATCTGTTCCGTTGGCAATTCTCGTTGGAGTTCACGCTTTAGCGTGCTAGGACATTGAGTTCCGCAGCGCGGACAATCCCGCCAGGAGTTGCGGGATTGAACTCCAACGTCTGGGTCAGGCCTGGGCGGGCATTCCCACGTCCGCGCTGAGTTTGTTGGCGGCAGCCGCATCCACCCAGCGGACGAGCGCGATGAAGTTCAGCAAGGTCGGACTGTCCGGCTTGGCTCTGAACATGTTTCGCAGGCTGGTCACGACCTTGTGATAGGTGCCAGCATATTTCTCGTGCGTGAGGCGGTTCACGTAAGATTCCATCACCGCGCGGGCGATGGTGTCCGTTTTGCCGTCCGCCAGATACGGCAACTGACAGAAGGCGCGGATGAAGGTCATCACGTCCGCCTCGCAAAGAGTGATCCAGCTCTGTTTGAGTTCGTCAGCGTCGTATTTCGCGTGCAGACGATCACGGATGGCCGTGGCAATGACCGCAGGTTCGCCGCGCTGCATGATCGTTTCCTTGATACCTTCCCAAGCCATCTGGCGTTCCATCTCGGGTGAAATGGAGAGGGACGGTTTTTGTTCCTCGTCCACGCCCTTGAGTTTGAGTTCCACGGCGAGAGCGCGGGCCAAAGCTTCGGCTTCTTCGCGCTTGAGACGGTCCGTGCTCTTGAGCGCACGCACGACGAGCTTCTGGGAGTCCACGTCCATGAGCCTGAGCACCGGCGTCAATGTTTCCGGCGCAGGGGGCTTTTGCGGCGGTGGTGGAATCAGGTGCCGCACAAAGTCAGGGATGACATCGTTTTGTTCGCCGACTTTCTCGGCGCGGAAACGGAGGACGAAGCGCAAGGTTCGTGCGAGCCCGCCGGCCTTGCCTACGTTGTTGATCGCCATCAGGCGATGGTCGAGATTGGCAATGTAAGCCAACAAAGTTTCCGTCTGGGCCATCGCCTTTTCGTCGAGCACTTCCTGCGCGCCTGCCAGTCCGAGCTGCTCGATCAATGCGGGCATCCGTTGCGCGAACACGGCCTCGGGCGATTCCGTGTTTTGGTTCGCGTAGAAATGAATCATTTCGACGATGAAGGATAATTTGGCGAAAGCGACCTTCTGCAACCGGGAAGCATCCGTGCTGCCTTTGGCGCGCTGGATTTTTTGGAACAGCGCCATAAGCTCGGTACGCTTGTCGGGCACGTATTTTGGATTCTCCGCGAACCACGCCTCGAAGTCGGGTTTGAAAGCGAGAACGATTTCGTCGGGCTTGGGGCGCGGATTCAGTTTCGCATCGGTGGTGAGGTCGTTGAAGAAGATCAGCGCGTGCTCACCGAACTCGCGCAGAATGCGCTCCTTCATCACCTGGCCTTTGACGTAGCAACGGTTGGCGCGGGCAAATTCCGGCGCATAAAAAAGGTCGGGCTTCTCCGCGAGTGTTTGCAACAACCGCGTCTCCAGCGAGGTGTCGAGTTTGATCAACTCCTCGATGGCGGGCTTGAGTGCGGCGTTGAGGTTGCGCTTGGCGTCATCAAGTGCCCGCAGAACGGCGGGCTGGGGCAGGGCGGCATCGGCGTTTCCCTTGCCCAGCGAACAACACACCTCGCTGACATGGGCATTATGTTCGACGAGTTTAGAGACAACGAAGCCGACGTCATTGATCGGCAGTTTGCTGACAAGGCCGGCGAGCAGGAGGACGAGTTCGCCGTGGGACTTCTGGCGGTGTTCGATGACGCGTTCGAGGAGGAACCGGAGCGCCTTGTTGTCCTGTTCAAGAGCCTTGCGCTCCGCCTCGAGCTGCCCCACGCGCAGGGTGAGGTCGTGCCAGTTCTTCTGAATGTCCTCGACCGTTGTAATGGTGCTGGGCGCGCTGTGCGACTCTGACATAGCCTCATCTTTGACGAAGTTGAACCGGCTTTCCAATCTTTTTTCATGCAATGGAAATTCAAACACAGTTATTCCCCGATAAACTAAGCTGAACTGGAAACGAATTGAGCGAATCAACGCGAATCGAACTGGTGATTGGCCGGCGGATTTCCTCCCAAAACATTTGCCCGCGTTGGTTGCAGCTTATATCGTCCTGCCTCAGCCGGATGTTGATGGGAGTCGTGCGGCATCAGTTCGTCAATAACCACAACAAATAAATACCATGTTCAAGATCATTGGAGCGGACGGAAAGGAATACGGGCCAATCTCACTGGAACAATTGCGCCAGTGGATGAGCGAAGGCCGCGTGAACTTGCAATCCAAGGTGCTGCCTGAAGGTGCGACGGAGTGGATCACGGTCAGCCAGGTGCCGGAGCTTGCAGGCAGCGTTCCACCGCCGCCATCTCCATTGCCAGGCTACGGCAGTCAAGTGGTCGTTGATCAGATCGCGGCAGGTGAAGCCGTCAAGGGGCCGGCGATTGGCCTGATTGTCACTGCGATTCTTGGCTTCATCGCCCAGATCGCCGGCATCGTGATGAGTCTCCTGCCAAAGCCGGCGCAGACGTTTCCGGCAGGCAGTCCGGAGGCGATGATACAATCGTTCTCGGGCAGCATCGGTGTGATTACCAGCATCGTGGGAATCATTGCGGCCATCGTGATATTGCTTGGAGCGATGAAGATGAAAAATCTTGAAAGCCACGGCTGGGCAGTGGCGGTTAGCGTGATCGCGTTGTTGCCATGCGTTTCCCCATGTTGCCTGGTAGGTCTTCCAATCGGAATCTGGGCGCTGGTGGTCCTGAACAAACCGGAAGTGAAGGCAGCCTTTCATTAAGCCTGGATGAACGAAGCACTTTCAACATGCCAGGACGAGAGCCGTCCTCCTAAACCAATCGCGAGCGCCGATGGATGGTGGAAGGCCAACACATTGATTCTTGTCACGGTATTTGCCACGGTTGTTCTTGCGGTTCTGTATGCGTTCCTCGATCCCGCGCAGTTCAGCATTTTCCCGCGCTGCGTGTTTCATCAGATCACCGGGCTGAACTGTCCTGGGTGCGGAGGTCAACGTGCCATTCATCACCTGTTGCACGGTGATGTTACGGCTGCGCTACGTTTCAACGCGATATTGGTTGTAATGTTGCCGTTTGGAATCTGGGGATTGTTGAGATGGTCGTTGAAGTTGTTTGCAGGACGAAAACTTCCGACACCGTTCACGCACGTGGGGTGGATATGGATGCTGGTGATCGTAGTGATTGCATTCGGCGTGATCCGCAATCTGCCGGGATTCGCGTGGCTTTCGCCATGAAGCCACCTGCCAAGCCGCTTTCTCCTGCCGTCGTGCGCATGGCGATCGCAATAAATCAGTTTGCAACTCCGGGTCTCGGGTCACTTCTGGGACGCCGCTGGATTGCAGGAGCAGGGCAACTCTGCCTTTCGGTCATCGGGTTCACATTCTTTCTCGTGTGGTTCGTGAAGATCATGATTCAGTTTTACGGCACGGTGCAGGGAAATGTTGAGGTGAAGCCCGTAGGTTGGATTGCGTGGACGGGTCTGGTGGTATTTGCAATCTCCTGGCTATGGGCGCTTGTGACCAGCGTGAGTCTCTGGCGTGAACTGTCGCGTCAACAGGAAGCTGCTGCGTTTGCCCAGACAAAATAACGGAGCGCGGACAGCGTTGTCCGCGCTCTGGTCGAGACTTGTTTGCGCGTGACCAGCAGCATTGCATCTGTCATAACGCCGCCATGCCGAAATTAAATCGCACTCAAATCAAAACCGCCCGCGTCGCGACGCCAGAGTGGAAACTTGTTTCCGGGCCGGCGATCACACGCACGTTTGAGTTCAAGGACTTTGTCGCCGCCATCCGCTTCGTTACCCGCGTCGCGAAACTTGCCGAGAAGGCGTGGCATCATCCGGACATTGATATTCGCTGGAACAAGGTCACGCTCACGCTTGCGACGCATTCCGAAGGCGGTTTGACCGAAAAGGATTTCAATCTCGCGAAGCAGTTTGATCGCTTGTGATTGTCCGCCTTCTTTAATGATGTCGCCCAAATGAATTCATCCCAACCCCGCCGCCTGCGATGCGAAAGCGCGCAGGAACTTTTCAAGCAGCACTTCGGTCACGCGCCTACGCACACTGTCAAAGCACCGGGCCGTCTCGAGGTTCTCGGCAATCATGCGGACTACAACGACGGCTTGGTGATGTCCGCCGCTGTGGATCGCCATGTGTTCATTTGTGCCTCGCCGCGCGCCGACGGTAAGATCGAACTTGTTTCCTCTGCGTTTCCGGAGACTGAGACGTTCTGGCTGACCGACATCAAATCAAATCCCGCCGCGCGCTGGTCGGATTACCCGAAGGGCGTGCTGGCACAGTTGAAGAAACGAGGAGTTCACTTCACCGGTTTTAACGCGGCCGTTCACAGCACCGTTCCGATGGGCGCGGGCATGAGCAGTTCCGCCGCTCTTGAAGTCGCTACTGCGCTCATTCTGAGAAAACTGTTCCCCTATACGCTCACCCAGACCGGACTGGGAACGCCGCCAACGCCTGGTAAACGCGGCGAACTCCCGGCTGTGAACCAGATTGAGCGGATGCAATACGCGAAGCTGTGTCGCGCGGCGGAGAATGAGTTCGTCGGAGTGCCGTGTGGAATTCTGGATCAGGTGTCGTCACTGTTTGGACGGGCTGGAAACGTGATGATGCTTGATTGCCGTGATCTGACCGTCGAGTTCTCAATGTTGACGGGCGCGGCCTTCATCGTTTGCGACACAGGCGTGCAACACGCGCTGGTCGGCGGCGAATACGCTGAACTGCGGCAGAATTGCGAAAGCGCGGCGCGCAAACTCGGGGCGAAGTTTTTGCGCACGGTGGAAATGAAACAGGTTCAGGCGGCGAAGACTTTGCTGACGGAGCGCGAGTTTCAGTGTGCGTGCCATATTGTTGGTGAAATTGCCCGCGTGGTGGCGGCTGAACGGGTGTTGCAGGCGGACGACCATGCGCAGTTTGGTCAGTTCATGTTTCAGAGCCATGAAAGCTCGCGCGATCTCCTGAAAAACAGTTGCAAGGAACTCGACATCCTTGTTGAACTCGCACGCGAGCATCCGGCGTGTCTCGGCGCGCGTTTAACTGGTGCTGGATTTGGCGGCGCGACAATCAATCTCGTCGCGCATCATCAGGCTCAGGAGTTCATGGCGCACATGTCGCGCGGGTGCTCCAGGCTCACCGGAATCGAAATGACTCCGCTCGTTTGCCAGATCGTGGACGGGGCAGGGTGAGCTTTTCGCAGGGCAGGGGAGATTGCTTACTTCTTCTTGTCCAGATTCTGTTTCAACTGTTCCTCTGTGACGTGGCTTTCGACACCGTTCTTCGGCACCTTGGCTTTCGCCGTCCACAGGATCGCGTTCAGCATCAGTTTGCGAAAGTCATCGTTTCCCCAATTGCGATGATAGTGCGCCCCGGTAAAACCGAAACCGCGCCCACCATCCGGGCGCTCGGCCGCCCAGGCCATGTGTTGAGGCACGCCGTTCTTGACAGTCTCACGCACGGCGGGATTTCCAGAATGTGTTCCGTCTGTGCGTTCCATTGTGCTTGCTGGTGGCACTGCGGTAAGGATGGGTGTCACGCTTTTCATGCCGTCGCGGAAACGCATGTGGAAGTACCACTCGTCATTGCACGTGAACGGATGAACACCCCGCGTGACGGCATGCCTGGGCAGCGATTTGAACTCGGCTGTCCAGTGTGGATTCACAGACCAATTGATCTCAAACGCGCCGCCAATCCAGTCGAGGAATTCCTTCTCGCCGTTTTCAATGGTAGGCTCGACTGCGTAATGGATGCAGACCATTCCAACGCCCTTCTTCATCAGGGCGTCCAGCGTTTGCTTCCGATCCTTCTGAAGCGCCGGGTGACCGCCACCGCCATCGGCGTAGATCACAATGGTTGAAGCGCCTTCGAACGCGGACTTTTCATCTGTCGGCCAGCCGTTGCTGTAAACAACGGACGTAACTCCTGAAACCTTGTCGAGGCAGGACTTGAGCAGGAGGCAACCGGCGCGATGTTCGTGATCGCCGGGAGCATGGCTTGGTGTGCCGGCGATGAAAACGATCTTTTTGTCGGCGGCTAAAGCTGTGAATGCGATGGCAAGCAGAATGGCAGAAAGGAATTGTTTCATTTGGTGATCGTGTTGGGGTTGGCGACCATTTTGGCGTTGTTTTGCAAACCGGTGAGTGTTTTACGCGTTCGCAACAGCAGTCTTGCGCGCCGCCATCAGGAAATCGAGGTACTCTATGAGGCGCTGTTTCATTTCGCGACGATTGACGATGGCGTCAATGAGCCCGTGATCCAGCAGGAATTCCGCAGTCTGGAAACCTTCAGGCAGTTCAGCCTGCGTCGTATCCTTGATGACGCGCGGTCCTGCAAAGCCGATGAGTGCGCGAGGTTCGGCGAGAATCAAATCGCCCACGCTGGCGTAGCTCGCCATCACTCCTGCGTAATCCGGATTGGTGAGGATGCTGATGTAGGGGAGCTTTGCCTGGGCGTGATAGGCAAGTGCGGCGCAGGTCTTGGCCATTTGCATAAGGCTGAACATGCCTTCATACATTCGCGCGCCGCCGCTGGTGGAAATGATGATGACGGGGAGATTCTTCTCCGTGCCGCGCTCAATCAAGCGCGTGAGCTTTTCACCAACCACGGAACCCATTGAGCCTCCGAGAAAACTGAAGTCCATCACGCCGAGGGCCACGCGATGTTCGCCGATCCGTCCGATGCCGGTGACGACTGCGTCCTTGAGGCTGGTTTTCTTCCAGTTGGAAATGAGTTTATCCTTGTAGGACGCCGCACCTGTAAAGCCCAGCCTGTCCACGCTGATCATTTCGGCGTCCATCTCCTCGAAGGTGCAGGTTTCCACCATGGAATGAATCCGTTCCCGCGCGCCAATGGAGAAATGGTGGTCACACTTGGCGCAAACCTTGAAGTTCTCGTCGAGCTCCTTGTCGAAGATCATCGCCTCGCATTGCGGACACTTGGTCCAAAGCCCTTCAGGGATTTCCTTTTTGCGCGACTTGCCGGCACCCATTTTAGGTTTGGGAGCGAACGATGTGTTGCTTCCGGCTGGTGGCGGCGTGACTGCCGGTTCAACCTGGTCAGCACCCAAGGTTTTCTTGCTAAAAGAGGTCGTGGACATGGTCAGGACTTGCGCTTCATTCTGTTTGTGCGACGTGCCAGACGCCGCGGTTCGGTTCACGACAATCATGAATGTGCCCGTAGTATTCAAAGTCCGCGCGCCACTGTCCAGACGCAAACTTCACCCGCGCCAGCCTTGCGCAGAACCGCCGCGCACGCGTTCGTCGTCGCTCCGGTTGTAAGCACATCATCCACGAGGACGATGCGTTCCCCCTGCAATCGAACTCCGTCGCAACACACGAATGCGCGACGCACGTTTTCAGCTCGTTGCGCTCGTGACAGCAAAGTTTGCGTCCGTGTCGGTAATATGCGACGGATCAATCTTTCGTTAACCGGTATCTGCAAGGCGCGTCCCAAGGGCAAACTCAATCTGGCGGCCTGATTGAATTCCCGCTCGCGCTCCTTCACGGGATGCAAAGGCACAGGAACGATCATGTCCCATTTCCCGGCGCGCAACACGGGCACGGCCTCTCGTGTCAACAAATCGGCGAGGAAAGGCTCAAACCACACTGCACGCTGGTATTTGTAGCGGTGAATGACTTCCAGCGCGATGCCGCTGGCGGTGACAGCCGAACGGGCGGACGAGAAATGAAGATCCATTCCGCGACAATTCGTACACTCGAAGGATGAGGTAATCGCGCCTTCAAATGGCAACCCGCACCGGTCGCAGAACGGCGGACGAATGAACCGCACCTTGCGCCAGCAAGTTGAGCAAACCAGCCCCTCCGCTGTTCCAGCACGGTGATCGCCGCAAATCTGGCACACTGGGGGATAAAGCCAGGCGAGCCCGGCTTCAATCCAGTGTGGCAGTGCAGTCATGGGCATGACAAAGAGTAGATTGTCATAGTAATCGAGCCAAGAGGGAAGGCGTTCACAATTCGGACTGCGGACGGTCCCCGTCCGCAGCGGGTGGATTGCAAAGTGAGCGCCGGATGAATCAACGCCTCCCTGTCTGGCGGAACGCTGCGAGCGAGGGATCGCTCGCGCTCCTCTGAATGATTTAGTTGAGCCGGGAGAGGTTTTTGAGAATCATCAAAGCATTAACGCACCATTCACAATCGGCGAAAGCTTCAGTCATCCATGTGAGAATTGTTGAATTCAGAGTCACGGGAAGAAAGTGCAACCTCTGCGGTGCGATCCTTTGGGTGGCGATTACTTTCAATTGCGCAGCCGCGGTCCAGGATGCCGTTGCAATGCAGACTGAACCGTTTTCGTTGCAAGATGTGCGCCTTCTTGACGGGCCATACAAGCACGCGCAGGACAAGGACGCGGAGTATCTCCTGTCATTAAAGCCCGACCGTCTGCTCGCGTGGTTTCGCAAGGAAGCGGGGCTTGAGACTAAAGGTGCAGTTTACGGAGGATGGGAGATCAAAGAAGTAGCCGGCCATTCCGCCGGCCATTTCCTATCCGCTTGCTCGATGATGTGGCAGGCAACTGGTGACGGTCGTTTTCGTGAACGCGTGAATTACATGGTGGACGAACTCGCCACATGTCAGCAGGCGAACGGCAACGGATACGTGGCAGCCATTCCCAAGGGAAAGGAAGTCTTCGCGCGAATTGCGCGCGGTGAGGTTAACGCTGAACCGTATTACCTCAATGATGTTTGGATACCTTGGTACACGATTCACAAGCTGCTGGCCGGGCTTCGCGATGCTTATGTTTCATGCGACAACAGCAATGCTGTCGTAGTGGCACGGCGTCTGGCCGATTGGGCGATTGACACAACCAGGAACCTGAATGATCCACAGTGGCAAAAGATGCTGACGTGCGAACACGGAGGTATGAATGAGGTTCTAGCCGATCTGTACGCAATCACTGGAGAGTCCAAATATCTAACGCTTTCAAAAAAGTTTTACCATCGTGCCGTGCTTGATGCGCTTGCCATCCAGCGCGATGAACTGGCGGGAAAACACGCCAATACCACAATTCCGAAGCTGGTTGGTTGCGCGCGACTCTATGAATTAACGGGCGAGGAACGGTTCGGCACTGCGTCACAATTCTTTTGGGATACCGTTACGCGGCATCATAGTTACGTCACGGGAGGTGACAGCGACGATGAGCATTTCGGCAAAGCAGACCGACTCAATGAACGGCTTAGTGATAAGAGCGCCGAGAACTGCAACGTTTACAACATGCTCAAGCTCACCAAGGCGTTGTTTTGCCGTGATCCTCTTGTGACCTATGCCGACTATTACGAGCGTGCACTCTGGAATCATATTCTTGCCTCGCAGAATCCCGACGATGGCATGGTCTGCTACTACCTGCCCCTGCGGCCCGGCGCGCGGAAGAAGTTCATGACTCCTTACGATGACTTCGCTTGTTGCAGCGGCACGGGCATGGAGAATCATGCCCGCTACGGCGAGGCAATTTATTTTCACGCTGACGACACGCTCTATGTAAACCAGTTCATTGCGTCCGAAGTGAATTGGCGCGCGAAAGGTTTGCGTATCCGGCAGGAGACTGACTTTCCCAAATCTAATCGGATTCGACTCGTCGTGGCTTGTGAAAAGCCTGTTCGTGCAACGCTGAAAATCAGACATCCGTTCTGGATGGATAAAAAAATCATCATCAAGTTCAACGGCGAGGCCATAAATGCAGCCTATGCACAGAATGGTTACGCTTCCCTTGACCGTGAGTGGAACGACGGCGACAGAGTTGAAGTTGAGTTTTCACTTCAGTTACGTTCCGAACCCATGCCAGACAATCCCAAACGGATTGCCATCCTTTACGGACCAATTGTGCTAGCCGTTGATCTCGGTCCGGCGAAAGAAGACCGAGCCGTTCCGGTGGTTGTCAATGCCAGCAAGGGCTCGTCGGACAAGATACCCACAGTCACCATGGTGAGTATTCCCGAACAAAAGCTGATGCCAGTTATCGTTTCCAACGGTCGGCCCATTCTCCAATGTCTAAAACTTTTGGACGGCGAGAAATTGGTTTTCCGAACCGATGGCGTGGGAAGACCCAAGGAGTTTGTCTTGATGCCTTTTTACCAGATTCACGATCGCCGTTACTCGGTCTATTTGAACTCTCTATCCGAAAGTGATTGGCAGGCTGTGGCAAAGATCTACCGAGCGGAGCAACAGCGCTTTGAAGCGGAGAGCCGGCGCAAAAACTAGCAATCCATTTCAGTCTCCCATTTTCAGTCTGGTCTGTCCGCGAATCGTGGTTCGCTTGAATGATTTAGTTGAGCCAAGACGGGTTTTTGAGAATCATCACCAACCATGAGCGCAAAGTACACAATTGGATTGGACTACGGCACGAACTCGGTTCGAGCCCTCATCGTCAACGTTGCCAACGGTGCAGAAGTCGCCGCTGCTGTTTGGACTTATTCCCAGGGCACGCAGGGTGTGATTCTTTCCCGCGATCCAAATCTTGCGCGGCAACATCCCGCCGACTACGCGAGAGGCACTGAGATTACCATCAAGGAGGCGCTCGCGGTTGCAAAGAAATCCGTAAAAGGTTTCAGCGTGGCTCAGGTTATTGGGATCGGTGTGGACACCACCGGCAGCACTCCGTTGCCAGTAGATGCGAACGGTCAGCCGCTCGCGTTTCAAAAGCGGTTTTCCAACAACCCTGCTGCAATGGCGTGGTTGTGGAAAGATCACACCGGTATTGCCGAGGCTGGGGAGATTACCGCTCTCGCAAGAAAGATGCGCCCGCAGTACCTCGCCAAGTGTGGCGGGACTTATTCCAGCGAATGGTTCTGGAGCAAGGTGCTCAAGTGCCTTCACACAGCGCCGGAAGTGTTCAACGCCGCCCATTCCTGGGTGGAATTCTCCGACTACGTGCCGGCCATTCTCACGGGCACGGAACATCCAGGCAAATTCATCGCTGGCGTGTGTGCCGCTGGCCACAAGGCAATGTGGAATGCGAAGTGGGGTGGTTATCCCGACGCGGAATTTCTCTCCAAGCTCCACCCAAAACTCGGCAAGCTCCGCAGCAGGCTCACCACGCGGGTCCACTCAATTGATCGCGCAGTCGGCGGACTGACGGCGGCTTGGGCGGGCAAGACTGGTCTCACAACCGGAATACCTGTGGCCGTCGGCGCGTTTGATGCGCATCTCGGCGCGGTGGGATCTGGTGTTGCACCCGGAACGCTCGTGAAGATCATCGGCACGAGTACGTGCGACATCGCCGTGCGTGCCAATACTCATAAACTCGCGGATGTGCCGGGCGTTTGCGGCATCGTGGATGGCAGCGTGTTGCCCGGTTACTTCGGACTCGAAGCAGGCCAGTCGGCTGTCGGGGACATTTTCAACTGGCTGGTAAATTACGTTCAACCGCTCGGCAAGACAGGCACGCACGAAGCATTGACCACTGAGGCGGCGAAATTAAAGCCGGGCGAAAGCGGCCTGCTTGCGCTTGATTGGAACAATGGCAACCGAACCATTCTCGTGGATCAACAGCTCACTGGCGCACTCATCGGGCAGACGCTTTACACCACGCCCGGTGAAATTTACCGCGCTCTCATTGAAGCGACAGCCTTTGGGGCGTTGACCATCATCAACCGCCTGGAAGAATACGGCGTGAAGATTTCGTCCGTGGTGAACTGCGGTGGCATCGCGGAAAAGAGCCCACTGGTCATGCAGATTTACGCAGATGTGACAGGTCGCCCGATGAAGGTCAGCCGCTCGGCGCAGACCTGCGCTCTCGGTTCGGCCATAGCGGGGGCAGTGGTGGCAGGCGCGCACAAGGATTACGCCACAGCGCAAAAGCGCATGACGGGTTTGAAACCGAAAGTTTTCAAACCGGACGCCAAGGCGCACGCGACCTACAAGGAACTTTACGCGCTCTACAAACAACTGCACGACGCCTTCGGCACGAAGGACGGCGGCGGAAATCTTTATGGCGTGATGAAGAAGCTGATTGAGATTCGGAGTCGCGTGAGGAAATGATTTTTAACCACGGATGGACACGGATAAACACGGATTCAAAAACCGGCAGTTCAAAAATGAAACGAAACGCAGAGTCGCAGAGGACGCAGAGTAACGCAGAGCTTCTTGGAGTGCGGAGGGAAGCGAAGCGCCACGCCGCTTTCGTCCGGGCGGGACGGGTGGAATGTTCGATGCGTTTCGTGCGCGCGAAAGCGGTGTCGCCGCTGCGCTCTGCCACCGCAGTCCAAGATTTCTCACGAAGGTGGCAGTGGATTTTTAAGCCAGAATGGGCATCATAAAAATATGCCAAGAGGAAAAATTAATATAAGGCAGCACCAGTTCGGGTTTCCTGATGAAGACCTGAAAACGTCGTTGCATGACGAAATTATTTTATGGCTTAAAAGCGAAAAGCTTGAACTGGCAAAAACACTTACTGATTGGTCTGGGGTTTGGGATGCAGAATGGATCGAAAAACAAACAGCCTTGCGCACGCGGCAAATGGAAGAACGTAAAATAAAGGTTAGAGAAGCATTGAGGAGTTGGGGCAAAGGAAGTGAAAAAGGTTTGCTGTTCGAGGCAGAACTCAAAGCGTTGGAAGCTTGGTCTGGCCTTGGAGACCCTGGGCATCCTGAAATTCGTGTGGAATCAGAAATGGAAGTTCCCATCAAGCGTGAGCGATACAAGTCTTATGACATAATCGGCTATGCTGATTTAGTTTTATCAGTGCAAAAAACCTATCTTGATTTCCACGGTTTTCCTTGTGGTGATTTTGGGGCGGCAGCTCCAATCTATGGAAATTTAGACAGCTACCTAACTTGGCCGAAGTGCTGGACCAAGCCGCAAAAGATAGGTTTTGATGCAAAAAGTTCCATTGCTTCATTGGGCGAGTTGATTCGACAGTTTAGAACATACGAACAGTTTTGTTCTTGGCCATTTTTTATTGTTTCACCGGACAAACGATTCGCGGAGGAAATTGGAGATGAAGGTTTTGGTTTCATTCATTATCCAGAAGGAAAGATTTTTTACCCAAAGCGTCGGCGTTCTGATTCTTAAATTTTTATGTTGGAAAAATTAAAAGCTGAAGTCTGCCGGGCGAACTTGGATTTGGTTCGCAAAGGGCTGGTCATCGAGACGTGGGGCAACGCCAGCGGCGTGGATCGCGCGCGCGGCCTCATGGTCATCAAACCCAGCGGCGTGCCTTACGACGGCATGATGCCCAAGCACATGGTCGTGGTGTCGCTCGCCACCGGCAAGGCCGTGGACGGCCAGCTCAAGCCGAGTTCGGACACGGACACGCATCTGGTGTTGTATCGCGCGTTCCCGAAGATCGGCGGCGTGGTGCATACGCACAGTCTCTACGCGACGGCGTGGGCGCAGGCGCAGCGCGGTTTGCCCAGCTACGGCACAACGCAGGCGGATTATTGGTATGGCGACGTGCCTTGCACGCGCTTGCTGAAACCTGTTGAAATCAATCGTGATTACGAAGCGAACACTGGGCGACTCATCGTGGAGACTTTCAAGAAATTGAAGTTCGACCCGATGCAACATCCGGCAGTGTTGGTGGCAAGCCACGGGCCATTTACCTGGGGCAAAGATGTGGCGGAAGCGATTCACAACGCAGGCGTGTTGGAGTTCGTTGCCAGATTGGCGAGCGAAACGCTTCGAATCAATCCAAAGCTCAGGCCGATGCAATCCGTCTTGCTTGCAAAACATTTTCTTCGTAAACATGGGCCGAACGCCACTTATGGACAGGCTGGCAAACACTGATTTGATATTCATCCGACCTCAACCATGACCAAACCAAAACCTAATTGGGCCGCAATGATGTGCGCCGGCGTTTGCGCGCTTCTGATTGTCGGCTGTGCTTCCTCGAAATGTTCCACAATGAACTCCACCAAGAACTCAATTCCGTTCGGTAACGTAGATGGCAAAGCGGCGATGCTTTACACGCTGAAGAATTCCAAAGGCGCGGAAGCAAAAATCTCCAATTACGGCGGCATCGTGACCTCATTCAAGGTTGCGGACAAGAACGGGAATTTCAGCGACGTGGTTCTCGGCTACGACAACCTTGAAGGATACCTCAAGGCCACGCCGTATTTCGGATCCATCGTTGGCCGTTACGGAAACCGTATTGCGAACGCCAAGTTCACCTTGAACGGCAAGGAATACACTCTGGCAAAAAATAATGATCAAAACTCACTGCACGGTGGCGTGAAGGGGTTCGACAAGGTTGTGTGGAACGTGGTGCGGGTCACCGACAACTCGCTTGAGCTTCAATACACAAGCAAGGACGGCGAAGAGGGATTCCCCGGCAATCTAAGCGTGACTGCGATCTACACACTCACGGAAGACAACGGACTGCGCCTCGACTACACTGCCACGACCGACAAGGACACACATTGCAACCTGACGCAACATTCCTACTTCAACTTCAAGGGCAAGGGCGACATCCTTGACCATGTCGTAAAGATCAACGCCGACAAGTTCACCCCGGTGGACGCAAATCTGATTCCCACCGGCGAATTGCGTCCCGTGAAAGGAACGCCGCTTGATTTTTCGACGCCAGAGTTAATCGGCGCGCGAATCAATAACGACGACGACCAACTCAAGCTCGGCAAAGGTTACGATCACAACTATGTGTTGAACAAATCAACGCCGGGGGAACTCAGTCTCGCGGCAACTGTCAGTGAACCGACGAGTGGTCGAGTGATGGAAGTCTGGACCACCGAGCCGGGCATGCAGTTTTACACGGGGAATTTTCTCGACGGCAAAATCACAGGTAAGGGCGGCTGGACCTATCAACAACGCAATGGCTTCTGCATGGAGCCGCAGCATTATCCAGACACGCCGAACCATCCGGGCTTCCCGACAAGCGTGTTGAAGGCCGGCCAGGTCTATAAAAACACGATCATGTACAAGTTCTCCGTCAGATAACCACCAGACAACCCACACAGGACAATGAAATTCAACCAGCTCAAATTCTCATTCCTCGCGCTCGCTGTTGCGCTCGCTGTTGCGCTCGCAATTTCCGGCTGCGGCAAACAGGACGGCGGTTCGAGTTCCGGCGGCGGTGATTCCAAGCCGTCCGGCAAGAAACTCAAGCTCGCGTTTGTCGTGAACAACGCTTCGCCGTTCTGGGTTATTGCGCGAGCGGGCACGACCGATGCCGAGAAGGAACTTGGCAACGTAGAAGTCAATTTTCGCATCCCGTCCGCCGGAACTGCCGCCGAACAGCAGCAGATCATTGACGATTTGCTCGCCAAGGGCATTGATGGCATCGCTGTCAGTCCGGTGGACCCGGCGAACCAGACGGAGTTGTTGAACAAGGCGGCAAGCCAGACGCTCTTGATTTGCCACGACAGCGACGCGCCGAAAAGCAAGCGCGTTTGCTACATCGGCACGGATAACACTGCTGCGGGTGTTGAAGCCGGTAAGTTGATCAAGGAGGCTTTGCCGGACGGCGGCAAGATCATGTTGTTCGTCGGCACGCTCGACGCGCAAAATGCGAAGGAGCGTTACGCAGGCATCAAGAAAGAGATCGCCGGATCGAAGGTTGAAATAATTGACGTGCGGACGGACGAGACAGATCGCGCTCGCGCGCAACGCAACGTGGAGGATACGTTAGTGAAGTATCCTGACGTGGCCGCTTGCGTCGGTCTCTGGAGCTACAACGGCCCGGCGATTTTGAACGCCGTGAAGAGCAGCGGCAAAATTGGTGCGGTGAAAATCATCGCGTTCGATGAGGAAGACGAAACACTGGCGGGCGTGGCTTCGGGAGAAATATTTGGCACGGTCGTGCAGCAGCCGTATGAATTCGGCAAACAGGCGATCACGAAGATGGCGAAATATGTCGGCGGCGATAAGGCAATATTTGCCGAGAGCGTACAGATCGTTCCGACGTTGAGCATCAAGAAGGATACCGTAGCGGAGTTCAAGGCGCGATTGAACAAGCAACTTGGCAAGTAATCCGATTTGAACCTCCAACCTTCAAGCATCAAACTCCAAAGAAGAACCAATAATCAAACTTCTGTCCCGGCGATGGTTGGTTCTCGGAGCTTGAAGTTTTTCCGATGCTTGGATGTTGGCGCTTGGTGATTATTCTATTCGACGAATCAAGCTATGAGCAACTCACCTCTCCTTTCCATGCGGGGAATCGGCAAACGATTTCCAGGCGTCGTCGCGCTTGACGGCGTGAATCTTGAAGTCGGCAAGGGCGAAGTCGTCGCGCTCTGCGGTGAGAACGGCGCCGGCAAGTCCACGTTGATGAAAATTCTCGGCGGTGTCTATCAGCCGGATGATGGCGAGATTCTGGTGGATGGCCAGGCAGTGAAGATCAATAACGTCGTGGATGCGATGAAGCTTGGCATTGCGTTCATTCACCAGGAACTCAACGTGCTCGACAATCTTGACGTGGCGGCGAATGTGTTTCTTGGCCGCGAACCGGTCATCGGACCTTTCAAGCTCATCAATCGTAAAAAAATCCACGCTGACACCGAGCCGCTTCTGAAACGCCTTGGCCTGGATGTCTCCAGTCGCACGCGCCTCGACCAGCTTTCGCTCGCACAACAGCAGATGGTGGAGATCGCCAAGGCGCTCTCGCTCAATGCGCGCATAATCATCATGGATGAGCCAACCTCCTCGCTGACGTTGTCTGAGACGGATCGCCTGCTGAAACTGGTCGGCGAGTTGAGCGAGCAGGGCGTGAGTGTTGTTTACATTTCGCACCGACTGGCTGAGGTGGATCATTGCGCCGACCGGGTCGTTGTTCTCCGCGACGGCAAGAACGCGGGCGGACTGAATCGCTCTGAAATCAGCCACGACCGAATCGTGAGCTTGATGGTGGGGCGCGAAATTAAAAGTGCCTACACCGGCTCAAGCGCCACCAAGACCCCGGCCTATTTCAAGGTGCGCAACTGCAAGTCGAGTCGTTATCCCGGCAACTCTGTTTCGTTCGATGCGACGCGGGGTGAGATTCTTGGATTCGCCGGACTTGTCGGTGCTGGGCGTTCAGAAATCGCCAAGGCAATCGTCGGTCTTGACGCAGACGGCGGTGCGGAAGTTGCCATCGCTGGTCACACGGTGAAGATCAATTCATCCCGCGAAGCCATTGACCACGGCATCTACCTTGTGCCGGAAGATCGGCGAGGTGAAGGCCTGGTCACCAGCATGACTGTCCGAGAAAACATCACACTGCCATCGCTGAAAAGTTTTGCATCGCTCTTCATGATCAGTCGCGACCGTGAACGCAAAGTGGCCAACGAGCAGATCATTTCGCTGCAAGTTAAAACCCCCGGTTGCGAAACGCGCGTGTTAAATCTGAGTGGCGGCAATCAGCAAAAGGTCGTGCTCGGCAAATGGCTTTCCATGTCGCCCAAAGTGATGATTTTGGACGAACCGACCCGCGGCATTGATGTCGGTGCAAAAGCGGAGATCTACCGTCTCATGCGTGAACTGGCAGACAACGGCGCGGTGATTTTGATGATCAGCAGCGACATGGAGGAAGTGTTAAACGTGAGCGACCGTGTGGCGGTGATGCACGAGGGACAAATCACCGGCGTGCTGGAGCGTGCGGATTGTAAAGAGGAGAACATCATGCAGCTTGCTGTCGGGAAAACGATTGCGGCGGCGAAGGCGGCCTTCTCCAATTGAGGTCCGGATTTCACGGATCAACACGGATCAAGAATGAAAAAGGAACTCGGAATTTTAACACTGCTGCTCGTGTTGTGCGGTGTAACGGCGGCGATCAATCCCCAATTCCTGTCGGCGGCGAACCTGACCAATCTGGCCAACAGCATTGGACTGTTTGGCGTCTTCAGCCTCGGTCTTGGCCTGGTCATCATCACGGGTGGAATTGATTTGTCGGTCGGATCGGTGTTTGCGCTTGCCGGAGTTTTGCTGGCGATGGCACTGACCGAATGGCATTGGCCGTGGCCGCTCGCGGCGCTGGCGGCCATAGCCATTCCGACCATTCTTGGATTGGCGAACGGCCTGTTGATCACCAGGTTGAAAATCCAACCCTTCGTCGCAACCTTGTGCGGGCTGTTACTCTATCGCGGGCTGGCGCGGTTCATTGCCGGAGACAACACGAAGGGCTTTGGCGGCGCGGAAGGTTTTCAAACCTTCCAAACTCTTTCCAAAGGCAGGTTGTTCGGAGTCCCGATGCCTTTCGTGCTGATGACGATCATTGCGATCATCATGTGGTTCGTCCTGCATCGTTCGATTTACGGTCGTTATCTTTTTGCGGTGGGACGCAACGAAGAATCCACGCGCTTCTCCGGCATCAATACCCGCAGCGTGATTGCCAGCAGTTACGTGATCGCGGGAATGTTGACCGGCATCGCGGGAATCCTGTTCGCGTTTTACACCAATTCCATTTCACCTTCCACGCATGGCAGCTTCTACGAACTCTACGGGGTGGCGGCGGCGGTGCTGGGCGGATGCAGTTTGCGCGGCGGTGAAGGATCGGTGATCGGAATTCTCATCGGCACGGCATTGTTTCAAGTGCTGCAAAACGCGGTCAACCTGCTCGACATCCCCAGTTCATTGAACTTCACCGTCATGGGTGCCGTGGTGTTGATCGGCGTGTTGAGCGATCAATTCTTTCAGGAACGCGCAAAGAAAAAGCTGGCACGACACTGAGTTCCTGCTTGCGGAAGCCATCGTCGGGTGCAAGTTATGGCGGACATCAATCCTAATGTGTTATGCGCGCCATTGATTTTGTAAAAGCGACCGTCTGCTGCGGCATCACGGCTTACTTTGCCTACACGTTCCCTGCATTGAGCCAGGGAATCATCATCGCCATCTTGAGCCTGCTGTGGCTGACTTATCTCCATAGCACTGTGATCCGGTTGCGAAGACGCTGAAGGTTTTAACGACTCCGCCTTGCCCACGACGTCGGCCTTCCGCCTTGCGACTGACGTTCTCCTTCCTATAATTCGCGCGTGCTGGACATCAAATTGATTCGCGAGAAGCCGGACTTCGTGCGCCAACGCCTTGCTACTCGCGGGGCAGAGGACGAGAAGCTGATTGACGGGATTCTCCATGCCGATGAGCAAAGGCGCAAAACACTCGCGGAGGTCGAAACGCTCAAGGCGACCCGGAATCGGGTTTCCAAGGAAATCGGCGCTTTGATGGGGCAAAAGAAACTAGCGGAAGCTGACGCGAAGAAGGCGGAAACAAAGGATATTGCAGACAAGATTGCATCTCTCGACAAGGATGCTGGCGCTTTTGAAACAGCGAGAGACAATCTGATGCTGCGTCTGCCAAATCTCCCGCATGAATCCGTAGCACAAGGCAAGTCTGCCGAGGACAATCCACTCGTGCGCATGCACGGCGCGAAGCCAGACTTGGCTTTCAAGCCCAAGTCCCACGTCGAGCTTTGCGAAAGTTTGAAGCTTGTGGATTTTGCGCGCGGAGCCAAATTATCCGGCAGCGGGTTTCTTCTCTACACCAATTGGGGCGCAAAACTTGAGCGTGCCTTGATCCAGTTCATGCTTGATCTCCACACCCGCGAGCACGGCTACACAGAAGTTTCTCCACCTCACATGGTCAACGGGCATTGCCTTGTGGGTGTGGGACAGTTTCCAAAGTTCAAGGATCAGTATTACGGTGTTGCGGAAGGCGACGATAAAAATGAACTCGGCAAGTTGTATCTGATCCCGACGGCGGAAACACCGGTGGCTAACATTCATCGCGAGGAATTGCTCGCGGAGAAACAACTCCCGATTTTTTACTGTGCCTACACGCCTTGTTTCCGCGGCGAGGCGGGAGCGGCGGGCGTGGGCACGCGCGGAATGATTCGCGTGCATCAGTTCGACAAGGTGGAGTTGATCAAAATTGTGAAGCCGGAGGATGGTTACGCGGAGCAGGAAAAGATGCTGGCAAACGCGGAGCGCGTATTGCAATTACTTGGTTTGCATTATCGCGTGATCTCGCTTTGCACCGGTGACATGGGATTCGCCAGCGCTAAGACATACGACATCGAGGTTTGGGCCGCAGGGCAGGGGAGCTACCTCGAAGTTTCCAGCGTGTCGAACTGCGAAGATTTTCAATCCCGCCGGATGAACATGCGATTCAAAGCAGAGTCAGGAGAAAACAAATTCCCACACATCTTGAACGGAAGCGGGACCGCATTGGCGAGACTGTTTGTCGCACTTGTGGAAACGTATCAGCAGGCGGACGGCAGCGTGTTGATTCCCGAACCGTTGCAAAAATATATCGGCACGTCGCGGATCACGGCCTGAGCCATGAGAATTTTACTCGCCAGCAGTGAGGTTCACCCTTACTCGAAAACTGGCGGTCTTGCCGACGCCACAAGTGCACTCGGAAAGGCTCTCGCCAAGGCGGGACATCAGGTCGGTATCGTCACGCCATTGTATCGCGGCATCCGGGATAAAACTCCCGGACTACGGCGTGTGGACTGGCATTTCGACCTACCGATCGGAGAGAAGCGAGTAGATGCCGAATTGTGGACGGTTGAGCCCATGAAAGGCCTGACCATTTACTTCATTCACAAACCCGAATACTTCGATCGTGCCGGAATCTACAACGAGGGTGGAAAGGATTATTGGGACAACGGTGAAAGGTTCATCTTTTTCTCAAAATGTGTGACACATCTGGTGCGTTATTTACCGTGGAAACCCGAGGTCGTCCATGTAAGTGACTGGCAGACGGGTCTCGTGCCACTGATGATTCATCATCAAACACGCACGGAAGGGTGGGGGAATGCACCCCGGGTTTGCATGACGATCCACAATCTGGCTTATCAAGGATTTTTCCCCGGCAGCACCTATGCACTGACAAACCTTCCGTTGGATTATTTTCATGGAGAGGGAACCGAGCGTTACGGTTGGTTGAACTGCCTGAAAGCTGGAATCGCTTTCGCCGATGTAGTGACGACGGTGAGCCCGCGTTATGCACGCGAAATCACGACAGAACAGTTCGGCGAAGGCCTGGATGGCTTGTTGAGGAAATGCGAAGGGCAGGGGAGGCTGATTGGAATTCTCAACGGCGTGGACTATGAGGAGTGGAATACAAAAAACAATTCATGGCTCAAAGCCCCCTACTCTGTTCGCAGTTTGCGAGGTAAAGCAATCAACAAATCAGAATTGCAACGCGAGGTCGGACTTCCGGCGCAGCCGGACGTGCCGTTGTACGGGACGATCACACGTCTCACAGATCAGAAAGGAATGGATATCGAACTTGGAGCGCTCGAGGAAATGCTGTCCACGGACATGCAATTTGCACTTCTTGGCAGCGGTTCACAGGAGCACGAGCGCGCGTTCGAGCGGCTCGCGCGCCAGCATCCAGGAAAGGTTTCCGTCCGGCTTGGTTACGATCATGGTCTGTCACACCGAATTGAGGCCGGTTGTGATTTCTATTTGATGCCATCCCGGTTCGAGCCTTGCGGTTTGAATCAAATGTACAGTTTGCGTTACGGCACGATTCCCATAGTTCGCCGCACAGGCGGATTGGATGACAGCGTCTCTGATGTCACGGATAATCCGCAAACTCCCAACGGGATCAAATTTTCCACCTACTCAACCTTGGCGCTATCCAAGGCGATCCGAAAATCACTGGCAATTTACTCCGACAAGAAATTGCTACGTCACTATCAACTTAATGGAATCAAGGCGGATTTCTCCTGGGATCGAGCCATAAAGAAATACGTGGAATGTTACCAAGGATAGGAGTGCGCGAGATTCTCCTCATAAACATTATGAATGATAACATACATTGTGCATATAATATAAATTGCTTTTTTAGCATTTCTATTCTTTCCATATCCATTGGATATTCTACCTGTGTCCCCAGCCGAAGCGTTTACTTAACGGCCAATACACAAACAACTCCTTGCCGATAATGTAATCCATATCAACGTCCCCGAAGAATCGAGAGTCAAGACTGTTCCCTGTATTATCGCCCATGACCAAGAAATGATTTGAACGAACCTGGAAATCATTTCCGTTCGCAAAAAGTATCATTGGCAAATGACCAGAATATCCATCGCGTAAATCTTCAGCGGTTGATCCATAGACCTTCTCAAAGTGTGCCGTTTTCTCATCCAGCCTGTTGCCGTTGATGATGAGGTGATGATCGTCGCCGATTTTTACCTTCTCATCACCCAAGGCGACCATGCGCTTTATATAAAACTGATCATCGGGCATCCGCCACTGGCTTCGCTTGTATTCTTCGATTCCGGCAGTTGAAAAGACAACAATTTCCCCACGTGTAGGCTTGCGGAAGTTATACGTGAGCCTGTCCACAAAAAGATGATCACCAGCCTGCACCTTGAATCGAGCAACCACGTCACCACGATGATACAATTTTGTGCCCTGTTCGGTTGGGCGACCAGAATTTTGGTCCAGCCAGCCAGCTCGCGTTTCCAAAGTTCCCCCTGGTGGAGATCCAAAATCGGGCGGCATATAAATGGTGTGAGCCACACCTCCCAGATAAAAAGTCTGATAAAAGTCCACCACGCGGATTCCAACAGGTTTATCCACGCGCTCAATTTTACCATCAGCTTTCGCTTTGACTTCAATATAACTGATGCCAGCCAGCCATTCCCGCACCCGATCCAGTCCTGTGGGAAAATTTAGTTCAGGACGATCAATGAGATTTTCAGATGTTACACCAAAAAGCGTCGGTTGCATCGAACCGGTGGGGATTTTGAAGGGCTGCGCGAAAAAAGTTCGGATGCCCATCGCAACCGCCAGAGCGACCAGCAACACTTCCACATTTTCACGCCAGACTGGATTGGGATAGGGCTTCAACCATTTGTTGGCAGCGGATTCCAACTCCGTGATCTTGGAATCCAGTTTGAATTTGTCTGCACCCGACTTTAGCGCCTCATCCAACTCGGCAAGTGACTTTTCAACCTCTTTGATCGGCTCCCACCCTAGAATGTCGCGTTGGCCGTTGAGCATGTTGCGCACGTGCTTCCACATCGAAGAGGCGTGACGAACTCGGGAGGAGATGAGCCAGCGTAAATTCATAAGCAATCGGGGAAAACACGAATGAACACAAATGAACACGAACCGGAAAAAACTTTACGCGAATTGCGCGAATTATCGCGAATGGAAACAGCTCGTTCGGAATTCGCGTCAATTAGCGAAATTCGCGTCACGTCCCCGCCCCGTTCGTGTTTATTCGTGTCCATTTGTGGTTAAGACTTCAACACTTCAATGAACGCCTCTTGCGGGATGTTCACGTTGCCAATGGATTTCATGCGCTTCTTACCTTCCTTCTGCTTCTCGAGCAGCTTGCGTTTGCGCGACACGTCACCGCCGTAACATTTCGCCGTCACGTCCTTGCGGAACGCGCTCACGGATTCCGACGCCACAATCTTCCCGCCGATGGCCGC
>JABFSR010000068.1 GCA_013140495.1 Verrucomicrobiota bacterium | reverse complement strand
CCGCCACCAAACCAGAACCGACCCGCGAACCCAAGCTGCCAGAAGTATTTTCCAGGCCGCTTGAGGATCATAAGCCATCAGCACAAACTGAAATTTGAAAACTTCGCTTTATTCAGCGTCTCCCTAGGTTTTGAGAGTGGCGATGAGGGTTTTTCCGGCCATTCCATCAAGAAATGCGAGATTTCAACTGTTTTTGACAGCGCTTTGCGGCAGAACCTGTTCTCCAAGCCCTTTTGAATTGACGCCCCCCCGGGTGATGCCCATCCTCCCTTTCAACCCAGCGGGCGCATGGTGCGTCCAACCGGGGAACTTTTTATGGCTGAAGGATATTGCGTCAAGTGCAAGGCTAAGAAAGAAATCGCCAATGGTGTCGAGGAGGTTATGAAGAACGGGCGCAAGGCCATCAAAGGCAAATGCCCGACCTGCGGCACGGTCATGTTCAAAATTCTTGGCGGCAAGGCCGTTCCACCCGCAACGCCCACGCCTCCTCCTCCCGCAGCCAGCTAAGTCGCGCCTATGTCCGAACAACTCGCCTACGTCATCGTTACACCTTACTCCCTGCACAAGTCCCGCACGGGAGGCATCCTCAGCCGTTTGATTTCCCGGACCGGACTGGACCTTGTGGCCGCCCGCATGTTCGGCCCGAGCGCCGAACTGGTGAAGCACTACTCCGAAGCTATTGTTTCGGCGAATGACCCGCAGGATCGCAAGATTCAGGAACTTATCCGCGATTACATTCTCAAGAACCTCGCGCCTGATCCCAAGACCGGCAAGCCGCGTCGCGTGATGACGCTGCTGTTCAAGGGCGAAGACGCGGTTCGCAAGGTGCGTTCCGTGGTCGGCAATCTTGGAGCCGAGCGGCGTGTGGGTGAAACCATCCGCGACACCTACGGTGACCTGGTTTTCAATGACAACGGGGAGGTGCGTTATTTCGAGCCTGCCGTGCTTGCCGCGCCAACGCCCGAAGAGGCCAAGACCAAGCTCCAGCTTTGGGCCAAGTATTCGGACAAGGAGGGTGGGGTGCTCGAAAACGCCATCACATACGCCCCGGGTGAGACGCCGCAGCGCACGTTGGTGCTCATCAAGCCGGACAATTTCCGTTTCCCGACCGGACGTCCCGGAAACGTGATTGATTTCTTTTCCCGGACCGGACTTTACATCGTCGGCATCAAGGTGCTCCGCATGAGTGTGGCGGATGCGAGTGAGTTCTACGGCCCTGTGCGCGAGGTGCTGCGCACGAAACTCAAGGACATGGTTGGCGGCAAGGCCAAGGCGGCGATTGAAAAGGATTTCGGGTTCAGCATCAGCGCGCCCATCGAAAAGGACCTCGGCAACATTTTGGGACCAATTTTCGGCGACAACCAGTTCGAGAACATCGTCCGCTTCATGGCGGGTCGTGCGCCGTCTGAATTGCCGGCCTCTGAACACAACAACCCCGGAACTGAAAAGTGCATCGCGCTCGTTTATGAAGGCGTGGGTGCTGTGGCGAAGATTCGTGATGTGCTCGGCCCGACGGATCCCTCCAAGGCGCCGCCCGGATCCATCCGCCGCGAATTTGGCTCGAACATCATGGTCAATGCGGCCCATGCGAGCGACGCGCCCGAAAGTGCCACGCGTGAACTTGGCATCGTCAAAGTGGGCGAGAACAACTTCAAGAACGTCATCGAGCAGTTTTACGGCAAGAGTTGAGGCGCCTAATTTGATTCAATTACCTGTGGCCGTCGGCGAAAGCAGGCGGCCACGATTGTTTTGAGGCCATGAGCACGACATCAGTCTTCTTCGACACCCACGCGCACCTGGACTATCCGGATTTTGCGCCGGATATCGCGCAAGTGATCGAACGCGCGCAAGCCGCCGGTATCACGAGGATTGTTTCCATCGGCACGGACTTCGAGAGCACTCGCAAGGCAATCAAGCTGGCCGAGGAGTTTCCGAATGTGTTCGCTGCCGCAGGCTGGCATCCGAACGAGGCGACCACCGCGCCCGAGGACATTCGAGCCGAGTTGCACGAGTTCGCACGGCATCCCAAGGTGGTTGCGATTGGCGAAACCGGGCTTGATTATTATCGGTTGCCGAGTCGCGAAGGTGGGCGAGGAGCAACGGAGGATGAAACGGTGAAGCGCAGGCAGGCTCAGTTGTTCCGTCAGCATCTCGAAGTCGCCGCTGCGGCGAAGCTCAATGTGATCGTGCATCAACGTGGAAACTGTTTTCACGATACGATTGAGTTGTTTGCGCCGTTCTCGGATCGGGTGCGCGCCGTGTTCCATTGTTTCGCCGGCACGGTGGAGGAAATGCAGCGCATCGTGGAAATGGGTTCGCTCGTGAGCTTTACCGGCATCGTCACGTTCAAGAACGGTCAAAATGTGCGTGACGTGGTGGCTGCGACACCGATGGGAAAATTCATGCTGGAAACGGATTGTCCGTTCCTTGCGCCCGTGCCGCATCGGGGCAAGCGTTGCGAGCCGGCCTACGTCAAGGAGATCGCTGCAACGATTGCGGAAGTGAAAGGTTGCACGTTGGATGAATTGAGTGCGGCAACCTGCGGAGCAGCGACGTCGTTCTTCAACAAGCTGGCTCTTTCATAGTCATCAACGTTCGCGAACCTCGTTGATCTATATTTCCGTGTAGCCTGATGCGATTAACGTCTGCCTGACGCGATCTATGGCAGCATCCAGGTTGTCTCCAGCCGTGTTCGCCGAAGTCGAGAGCTTCTTATCCAGAGACCATGAGCCGGTTGATTCCTCGAGAATCGTGTTGCCGCTTTGGCTGGGATACGTGGCGCTGCCTTTCCAGGAAAAGGTCTTGGGGATGTTCCAGAGCGAGGTGCCGCCGACATCATTGATCGAATTCATGCCTTTGGCCGTGCCTATGTCAACATGCGCGAGGTCGTTTGTATCCAGCCAAGAGTCAGACTGCATCAGAAACGTATATTTTCTCCCGGCAGCCCCTTCGACGACATCAACGGTCAATCCGAACGGCTCAAACACCCAGAACTGCCTCGTCCTGGTGTTGACGAACACCTGGGT
>JABFSR010000187.1 GCA_013140495.1 Verrucomicrobiota bacterium | reverse complement strand
AACGAGTGGCTTCGTTCGGTTCGCGCAGGTGATACCGCGCTAATCGTGAGGATTCATTCAATAGCACTTCGACCTGTCCCTTGTCGTTATCAATTCGTTCAAGGTTACGATCCCACATGGCGAAGCGCGCCTGAATTTCCGAGGCCAACACTTCGAGCTTGGTGCGAAGGATTCGGGATTTGGAGTGAAGCAGATTGTCTAGTGCACCGGCTGACGCGCTTGCGCCGGGTGGGTTTGTGTGATCCATCCAGTTCCACACCCTGATTCACTATAAAAGGCTAGTGGTCGATGAGTTCGGAAGGTAAGCATAGGAGTTTGCTTGCGCTTGCGCACTTCATCTACTGCGTCGTTCAGATATCCGAATCCTGCTCTTGGACCTCTCCAATTTGAAGTGGTTCGTTTCCAAGTGTCATTGCCCTATGTAAAGTTGATGAATTGCCGAGGCCGAAAACGCGCGGTTGTAGATGCGGACATCATCAATAATTCCGTGAAACCATCCCACGTTTTGGTCGTCCACACCAATATCTACAGTCCGCGAAGTTCCTACTGGAACAGTGGACTCAAATGGGATTTCAAGGTCCAAGCTTCCATTGAGAAAATATCTAACTTTCGTCCCATCCCAAGTAATTGCAGTATGAACGAACTTATTGAGTGGCAACGTTGCGTTTCCTAGCGACAGGGGGCTATTGTTAATGTGCCCTCGCAGTTTGCCGGGTGAGCCTTCAATTCCAAGCGCCAAGGCCGTGCTTTGTGCCGCAACACCACGGTTGAAAATAGTTTGTCCTGCGTTGAAGCTCTCCACCAAAATCCAACAGGCAAATGTACCTTGAGCCAGTCCGCCGTTCAGAAAACTACCAGGAAGGGATATGCGATCATTTTGTCCATCAAAGTAATAAGCCTGCCCAATCACTCCCGTAGTGGGTACAGGGCCAATTGGATTACCATTCCATCCATTGCCGCTTGCATCACTGGCATTTCCTTCAAATGGAAAATACGCCACAAGTCCATAGAAAAAATCAAAGGTAACGCGATAAAACCTCTTGGGATGATCGCTCCAAGTTTGATCACTCAACAGAATCGAGCCGCTTTCAGGAATCATAACGGTGGATATGGTGACCCAATCAACTAGGTTAGAGGAAATCTGAAGCTGGTACGGATTGCCGGGCGGTCCGTTTAGAAGGAACTGAGCAGCGTTCCCTGCAACCGATGCTTCAGTCAGGTGCGGCCCTTCGAAGGAAAGAGTCATCGCGATGTTTCCAGAGCCTCCCATTCTTCCATCCACTGCAATGTGATACGGCGTGCCACGCAGAACCGGAAATGTCACCTTGCTTTGGAGATTCGTATCATAGTCATCATCGACCGCAACCAACGTAAGCGCACCAACACTGCCGCCAGTGTAAACTGCCAGAACTGTATCGAAGGAGCTTCCGTCGGTCGTAATCGTTGCAGTGCCGGCTCGGGACGGAGTCCACGTCCACCACACTGATGATCCCCCTGCGACCCCAGCATGATTACTTTCACCAATTTCTTTTGTTGCGTCCAGATTGTTTCCAATTGTGATGCCAAAGTCGGAAGCGATTTTGTGCCGATTCTCAAAATTGTCATTAGCCGGCCGTGACACTGCAACCAACCATGGCCCGCCGACAACGACTCCGTGCCAGTTACTGACGATGACGGAATAATATCCAGAATTCTGCAGGCGCGCAGGATTAATAATCAATAAGGTATTCGTTCCTTCGATTATGTTCGTTCCATTCAATTGCCATTGGTAGCTCAAAGGCTCAACACTCCCCGCCATCGCGTCCAAGACAATTTCTTGCCCCGCAAAAAATGTTCGGGCGATTGGTTGCCGCGCTATAAGTGGCCTACCATCTCCGAGAAGAGCGAGGCTGAAAGTCTCCCCTGCGGCCAGACTAAAGATGTTTTTTACGCCTCCAGGAATCTGGATCGGCAGGTAATCACCATTCTGACTGTTGTAAAAGCTGCCCCACACTTGCATCGTTCCGGCCTTGTCCAAGGCCAGGCAGTAGTCCAATCCACATGCTACTGCAATAATGTTGTTGAGGTCGTTCGGTGGCGGTGGATTTCCATTGTCAAAGTTCCCCAAAAAAGCGGTTGTTCCGTCGTTTTTTAATGCAAAGCTGTGTGACCGACCAGAGGCAATTGCGACAACATTACTTAGTCCTACGGGAACAGTGGCCTGCCCCGACCAATTTCCACCCCACGCGACTACAGTTCCATCACCTCGTAGTGCGAGCTGATGGCCACCACCGGCTGAAATCGCGACAACATTGCTTAGGCCGAGCGGGACATCCAACTGACCGGAGGTATTGCCTCCCCATGCGACTACCGTGCCGTCAGATCTCAACGCAATACTGTGATCGTAACCACCAGTGATTGCTATAACGTTGCTGAGTCCGGGTGGTACATTCGTCAACCCGTCCCAGTATCCACCCCACGCGGTTACAGTGCCGTTATCATGCAACGCAAGGCTGTGATATAGCCCCGCTGCAATTGAAACCACATTGCTCAAGCCGTCCGGGACGCCCATTGGCAATATCTCCCCGCTGTTATTAACGTCTCGGAAGCCGCCCCACGCGGTAACCATCCCATTCGATTGAAGTAGTAGTCCGTGATTCTGCCCTGCTGCAACTGTGACTACATTGGACAGCCCCGTTGGTGTTGTCATCAACTGCAATCCATTGCTGAGATCATAGTAACCCCAAGGGATAACGCTCGAAACCGCAATAGAAGCAAGATGACTTGTGGTGCTGCCAAACTGATTGGTGACAACTACAAAATAATCCCCGGTATCACTAAACATCACGTTGGTTAACACCAACATCTGATTTGTTGCCTCTGAGATTCCGACGCCGTTGAACATCCACTGGTAGTTCAAAGGTTCGGCGCCTTGCGCCACAACAGAGAGGGTTAATTCATTGTTGAGATAGCCGAGTTGGCTGGCTGGCTGTTCAACCATTAAAACCGGCACCACGGTCAACTCGTTTGTAGAGCTTGTGGCCACGCCCAACGCGTTGCTGACGGTCACCGAATAGAATCCGGACTGGCTCAATTGCATGTTGGTTAGCAGAAGCGTTGAATTTGTTGCAGTCGGCAAGTCCTGACCGTTCCACTGCCATTGGTAGCTCAATGGCCAACCACCGAGTACCTGGGCTTTGAGAAATGCTGATGAGGCAGAACCTAAAAAAGCGGGAACTGTGAGCTGTCGAATAACGGGTGCACCAGTTCCGATCAGCGCCAAACTGTGATTTGGACCGCCGGCGATAGCCACGACTCCCGCCAGATCAGCAGGCACATCAATCTTATCGCTCCACTGCCCCCCCCACGCGAATACGCTGCCGTCATTGCGTAGGGCCAATGCATGCGACGCTCCAGCGGCAATCGCGACCACATTACTCAGTCCATCAGGTTCAGGGAAAGCCTCCCAACCATAGTCAGGGCGATCATAACTACCCCAAACGACAACAGTTCCGTCGTTCTTAAGCACCAAGCTGTGATATTGGCCAGCCGCAATTGCTACGACGTTGTTCAAATCTTCTGGGACATCCGTTTGGTTCGCGTCGTTGTTTCCCCAAGCGAACACCGTGCCATCATTGCGCAAGGCAAGGCTGTGATTCAAACCAGACGCTATTGAAATCACGTTGCGCAGACCATGCGGGCTAGGATACGGCGCATACTCATACCCCTCGCCTCTGAAAACTTTAATGCTTCCCCACACGGCCACCATTCCATCGCTCTTAAGTGCGAGGCTGTGGGAAGAGCCAGCAGCGATTGCCACTACATTGCTGAGCCCGTCAGGGCCGTACAATTGACCGCCATCGTCAGCGCCCCAAGCCACCACCGTACTATTCGATAGCAAAGCCAAGCTGTGCTCGGCCCCGGCTGCGATTGAAACCACATTGCTCAAGCCGTCCGGGATATTTGCCTGTCCTCTCCCACTACCCCACGCCACTACTGAGCCATCAGCTCGCAATGCCAAGCTGTGATAGCCTCCGCCAGCCAATGCCACCACATTGGTCAATCCATTAGGGATGTTCAATTGGTTCTCATAATTTCGTCCCCATGCAACCACCGGGCTTACCTCAAGCCATAGTTCGGCGCTGTTGATACGCCCATGAAGATTTGAAACCGTAACTGAATACAGACCAGATTGATTTAGCTGAAGGTTGGTCAGTGCCAAAGTTGAATTGGTTTCATCTGGAATAACGATCCCATTAAATTTCCAATTGTATGCCAGTGGTGGCTCGCCTTCGGCAGCAACGGAAAGAGTCGCCTTGCCTCCAATAAACGTAAGAGTTGTTCCCTGAGGTCCGGACGTAATGGCAGGGGCCGGAGTGTAAACAATTGTGTCGAAGAAAACCGCGCTCTCATTGCCTGCTTTGTCCATGTAGCGCACGTAGACCGTTTTCGTGCCAATATTGGTATTGCCTCCACTGCTGAATAAATCCCAGCCAGTCTTCGTAGACGCGTAAGACTCATAACTGGTCCAGCTTGATCCGTCGTTGCTGAACTTCATTTGATCCAAGCCGCTGGGAGTAGCATTTGCGCCGAGGTTGTTCAGTGTGACAATTGATGACCACGTCGAGTTTGCCCCATTGTTAATTGAGATTGTCCCGCTGGTTGGTGGATTGGCGTCCACCTTGATTACGAAGCTGGCAACCGGTCCCCAATTCCCATTCGCATCCAACGATTTCACATAGAAGGTGTGAAGTTCGTCGGAAATGCTATCACTAGAATATTGGTAGTATGGAACGGTCACATTCACGGTGTTGGGAGGCGTAGGGTTGTCCAAGGCAAAGCTGTAGCCAACCACAGGCATCACTGTGCCTGAAGTCGCCCAAGAGAAATAAGGGTCGTTGTCGTGCTGCCAGTTGTTGGCGGCAATAGTGCTCCCCGTGCTGCTCTTCTTAGCGATGAGATTCACTATGGGATCGCCGGTGGTGTCAGGCGGAGGCGTGTAGTGGACTGTGAGTGATGGTGGATCGTCACTCGCATGTTCTTTGCTGGAGAATTGATAATACTTGCCACCGTAGTCGTAGATTATGGCCATCCCGTAGTTGGCCGATGGGCTGTTCACCCAGCCTTGAGCTATTTGCGCAAACAAGGGCTGTTGGGCGGACGTTACGCTCCAGTTTACGGAGAGTGGGTTTTCAAATCGGAAAAGCCAACCTTCCCGGCTAGGCTGATTATTCCAAGTGACGGTGTCCTCATCCCAGCTTTGAGTAACCCGACAAAAACCAATACCTCCCTCTCCGGCACCGGACTCGATCATATTGAGAGTCACCGAATTTACCGTGCTGCCGACGGGAATCGCCGACAGATCGAATCGCAGGAGTGTCTCGTAACGCTGGGAGGCGTCATTGCGAACGAGCAGTTGATAACTGCCTCCACGCGGCGTGCTGGGTGAATTCATGTCAATGAAAGCGTCCTCTCCTACGGTTTTGGTTAGCACCGCTGCTGTGCTATTCGTGAAAATGGCGGTGTAGGTGACATTCCCAGACGGCTCAACAGACCGCGTTACCGTCGTGATGCCATCGCTCCATTGCTTGAACCCGTAAGCGGCGTTGTTGTCACCAGTTTGATATCCTACGACCGAAATGTTGTGGGAAATTCCATCCTGCCATTGAAAGGTTTGTGCGGAATCGAAGGTCTCGGTGTCCACCGTAAAGTCTAGTCCTTGATCGTTGGGAGACGTTTGAACGAGAACTCCAATAGGCGCAATCACAATAGGCTCGAGCCAATAATCGTATCGGGTCAGGCCGGTGCTATCTGTGATTTTGAGACAAAGGTAGTAGGTGTTCGGAGTCACCCCGGCCGTGTTGGCTGAAATGCTTCTGGTGGATGGATCGCTGGAGGTTGCTGCATAACTTGCCGAGCTTGCCTGAGTCAGGAGCGTTGAGTTGTTGTTGTATGGATTACGATCCAGATCAAGGTAAACGGCGATGTTGCCACTACTGTCAGTGTCGCGATACCAGCACGACAGCCCCAAGGTGCTGCCGACGGTCACCGTCGTGTTCGGGACAGTTTTGATGATTACGTTTGGCCATTGTGGACCACCGTTCGAAACCAACGGCACGCGATTAGCACCGCCACTGCCTTCCACGAAATCAGACGAAATACCCTCTAATGGCCGAGGGTTGCCAACTTTTCTGCTCCAGCAATATCCGACCTCCTCTCTCGGACCTGTGCCAGGATGTTCGTACCAACTATTTGTTATGTAGCGACCATCAACCGGGCCAATGAAATCAAGGTTACTGTTAATTGTGCCGTGGTAATAGGTGTGAACATCGGTGTGCGCATCAGTATTCCACCAGTCACCAACAACGATTCCGGTCAAAGGGATGTTCGCGGCACCGACTACTGAAAATCCATCTGGTCCTCCACTAGTACCGGAATCATTTCGGTAATAATTATCTGCAAATACCACGTTGTTGTAAATCGCTACCCGATTGACGTTACCCGGTGCGTGTTCATCATTCTGCAACGGATACACCCAATCTACTGGATGCGGATCAAGGGTTGTAACCTGATCGACTATTATTCCGCGTTCTCCGAGCAATCTAGCCAACCCGGTTAATAATGAACCACCTCGACTGTGTCCGACAAGATGAATGGGAAATTCTAACAACGCTTTGTTAAGGCCGGGGAGAAAAGTGGGATCAAGCAGCTTGGGAACAACAGTCTCAGCTACGGTGGTCGTCGAGGTTTCTTCAGCTAAAGCCGAATCGATATCCGACCAATCCAACAAAACAAATATTTCACCACTATCTGAAACCAACGGATGGCCGCCTTGACCCCATAATGAAACAGTAAGGTTTCCCTGACCGGTTCTAGTTACATTTACTCGACAGGCAGTGTAATCAGTGCCGGGAAAATCCTGCCTTCCAACCATCGAGTAAAACATTTCATCCACCCAGCCTATCGTGTCCGAGCGAAATCCATGCGTGATGATCGTCACTCCCGCAGCCTGACTTGCCTGTGGCTGAACCGCCATAACGCAAAGCAGAGCCAAGATTTTCAAGAGTCGAAATAGAAGTTTTCCGAACGAGGTGTGAGCTTGCTCTTTTCGCAGACTGATCGCTTTCATAAGCTGGTACCTTGCGAAGATTTCTGAACTACTGCTAAACTGAGTTGTGGCACTATCAGACTCCTCCCTTCCTTTCGCGTCAAGGCCATTTTATACGGTTGTTTTGACCACCTCGGAGTGAATCACATAGCTATACGTTTTCGAGAGACTGTTCCTGCATTAGACACTGCATAATTCTGTTCTCCGAACGGATCGAGCGATAGGTTTATTAACCCATCAGTGGTGACAAAAGTGATGTCACTGGATAGGAACGACGTACCGTGGTTGAAGAAGGGTTCGCAACGAGCCGCCGTAGCTCAGGCGCTCCGCAAGCCGATGACGGGAATGGAAATCTGCACCGTCGCAAGAACGATAAACCCTCGCATCCAACTTCGTGATGTCTGGCACTTGCTCCAGCAGATGCAGGAGCGCGACATCGTTTATTGCTTCAATCCAAGACTGATCACCGGTCGGCTCTATGCTTTGACCGAACTCGGTCGCGATGATGTACACGCGGCCTTCGGTATCGTCGTCAGCACGCCGCCTGAGAATATTGATTGGCGCAAATACTCCTGGGTTGTTCGTGCAAAAATCCGTCGGTTGGCGTTGACAGCACTCGCGGAGATGGAAGCCAAAACTCATGCGCCCCAAACCGTCACAGCGATGCGCAAGCATTTGAGGACGGAACATGCCATTGGATTGAACCCGTTGATTCGAGCGATCAAGGAATTGGCAAAGCTTGGATTGGTTATTCAAAACGGTGTCACTGACGAGCGATCCTGCAAACTCTACAGGCTAACAAAAATGGGGCAGCGCGTTGTTCATCAACTAAACCAATGAATACCAATAGGCTTAAATAGTGCGAGCGCGTGACTGAGGTGAGGTGTTTAATGTCCATTCATCAGTTAATCGCAGCCATCTGTCCCGACGTGTTCTGTCAGCCTCAGCTTTGTGCGAAAACGAAATCCGCACTGCGTGATGCATTGGCTGCTGACAACAAACTGGCGTATCTCAAAGCCGCCATGATTGCCTCACCGGTTGATCCCAACTGCATCGCGTTGGATAAACTGTGGGAGGATAATTTCTTTAATCTTCCCGGACACCGCAGTCCGACGGAACAGCACAGTCTGACCATTGATAATCCCGCGGAACCGCTCGAACCCATCTATTTTGAATTGCTCCACGGACTGTCTGCGCATGAAGAATGGACGATTGAAAAGCTGATCGACACCGCCAGTGCGACGCCGGCGTCAGGATTGTCATTGGATTTGAATCGCAGATCCCAGATGGATCAACACGAAGCCACCAAGCTTTTGACCTTCATGCGCCAGCGGATTCGGAGTTTTGTCCAGGAATGGCAGAAGTGGCGGGAGCAAAAGCGGCAACTGACCCTCTATGCTCAAGCGCGGACACCTGAAGATCCCGCCCACGAATCCGCCCGGCATCGTCTCAGTCACAAGTGGCAGGAGGGAGAGCACATTGTCGGAGCGGATCGGGAAGCTGCGTTTGTCCAGTGGCTGAACGAATCCGAATCTGAACTGCGCACACAGGCTGCAATAGGTCGAGACTTGCTTGCCGGTGATCTGAATCTGCTACGCCTTCAAGCCAACTGGCTACGGCCCTATCTGCACGCGCAATCAAAGTCTCGACATGCAAATGATCCAGCGATGGTCACGGCATTCAACACAGCGATCTTCGACATCGTGTTGTTGGTGAAAATGAATTCACCATTACAACCAATGGTGGAATCAGGCGAACTGCCCAAGATGTTGTTGAACCCGAAACATCGTGGCGCTGAACCGGTGTTGATCGTGGAGATCAAGTTTCGAGCGATTCCAGAACGGGTGAAAAGTGGTGCGTATGCGTATCGCGGTCGCGCTGAGTTGCAATTCACAAGCTATGCATTGACTGACGCTGAGCTGACCATTCTCCGCCGGGAACTCAACCGCAGTGAGTGGGGTGAAATGCTGGGAATGCTGGAAACCAATCTGTCAGGCAACCTGAATGCGCTGTTGAATGACTTGGATGAACTATTGGTCGAGCCGAAGGCGGAGAAGGCCACAAAGCAACCCGACAAAACCAACGATCCAAATCCCTTCACTGCGTTGATTGATTTTACCGGCTGGTTCAGCCAGAACGAAACCCCGGAGCAGGTGACATTGCTCGAACCATTGAAACCTGATACCGAACCGGAAGCGGTGATCCGGTCACTAAACCTGCTGGAGGCCCGGCAACGCTGTTTGGAACTCTATCATCGTAGCAAAGAACTTTTCACTTCAGTTCACCATCCCGTCTGAGCAGGTTTTGGTTTGAATCACGGTTGAGCGCCTAAACGACATGCGGTAAGGTCAGGCCATGAGTTTCGCCGAAGTGCTGAACGAATTGCCCACCTTGACGGTGGAGCAGCGGCAGGTATTGCTCCGCTGCACGCTGGAACTGGATGAAACCCCATTGAGTCCCGAGGATGAAGCGTTTGTGGAAGCGCGTCTCCAGGCGCACCGCCAAAACCCCTCCTCCTCCATTCCCTTGGAGGCTATGAAACGTCGGCTGCGTCCCCAGTCATGAACTGGCAGGTGATGGTGCGGCCGGAAGTCGAAGTCGACGTGACTGCCGCCGCCACTTGGTATTATGCGCAACGGGAAGGAATGGGCGACAGGTTTCGCGAAGAAATCTCCAGCTGTTGCTCGCACTCGCCGAAAACGCGCTGCTCTACTCACGCCGGCATCCCCGCAAAAACATCCGCTGGCGTTATCCGGAACACTTTCCCTACCGCGTCATCTACGAAGTGCTCCGCGACCAGAATCTCGTCGTGGTCGCGGCGGTGATTCATGCCGCCCGGCAGGAGCGCCACTGGCAGAAACTCGTTGAGCCGCCGCCGGACCGTTCCGAACGAATCGTCCGCCAGCCTTTTTAAGTCAGGTCGTGTCAGTTCTTCAACATGGCCCGAACCAAAACCATTCCCCGCAAACTGGATCAGCACTTCATCGAACTGATCCGCGAGCTTCGCATCAAGCTCCACGACATTGACACGAAACTGGAGCATCTCATCCGCTCTCACCACCACTTCTATTCATTGCATTACAAGGAACGCGAACTGGACGACTGAGTTTTTCAACTTAGTCGCAACAGGCGCTGACCGGTTTTCATCGGCCAGAGCAAATCCATCAGTTCGCACAAAAGGAATTTGCCACTGAGGTCATGCAGACCACCGCTGGCGGATGCCATCGGAACAGGTCTCGCTTCAAGGGCAATCAACAAGAGAAAGGAACAAAATGAACCTATGTGTGTTAGCAGGGCGCATCGTGCGCGACGCCACCGTCAAGGGTATGGATCGAAAAGTTCTGCGATTCACCGTCGAAACCAGGGATGGCCATGACGAAGGAGAAGTCAAAGAGAAGATTAACCAAGTGCCCTGTGTCCTGTTCGGACCGACACCGCAACTGGAGCAGGTGCTCATCACCCGCGGCGAAGGTCGACAGGTGGAATTGCAGGGCCGTGTCACCATGTGGGGCGGCGAGAACGGAAAGTCGCAGGTCGAGGTCGTGGTGTTCAACCGCAGCCTGACGTTCGCGAAAGAATCATAGTCATCAA
>JABFSR010000246.1 GCA_013140495.1 Verrucomicrobiota bacterium | reverse complement strand
CATGGCTTCCGCGCGTCGCTGCATGTTGGCCAGACCGTTGCGTTTATTGTTCGCGTCGGCCTGTTCCGGGGTAAAACCGACACCATCGTCCTGCACGATGAATTCCAAAGTGTTCGCATTTGCCTTGGCGTGAACATGGACTTCTCGCGCCTTGGAATGCTTGAGCACATTTGTCAGCGCCTCCTTCACGACAAGAAAAATGTTGTGCCGCATTTCGGGCGGCAACGGCATGGGCGGCAGATCATGTGGCAGGTTGAGGCGACACCGTGTGCCGGCTCCGCCGAACATTTCGTTCGAGAAGTGCGCAATGTATTCCACGAGGCTCTGCAACGAATCACTCCCAGGCCGGACGGCCCAGACGATTTCCTCTAGGGCTTTCACGGTGTGCGCGGCGGCTTGAGAAACTTTCTCTGCGTTGGCCTGCACCTGTTGGGGGGACTGATTTTCAGCACGGAGCAAATCACTCAAAAGCGCGATCCTTGTCAGGGACGATCCCAGGTCATCGTGCAGGTCACGGGCAATCCGGGCGCGTTCGCGTTCCAGCGCGCGTTCCTGTTCGGCCAGACGGAGACGGCGCTGATATTTCCTCTTTTCCGCCAGACGGACGATGGTGGTGACCGCCCCCAGCAACACCGTCGCGCTGATAGCCATGAACCACCAAGTCTGCCAGAAACGTACGACCACGAAATCGTTGAACGATGTCGCGACGGCCATGTCGCTGAAGATCCAGCCATTGCCTTTTCCTTCTATTCCTTTGTGGCGTAGCCGGAGTTGATCAAATGTGGCGTTTGCCTTGAACTTCGTGACAAGTGTTGGCGGCTGGTTTTCCTCGGTTGCACCGTGCGTCAGATTTGGATTCAACCAGACGGTGACCAGATCATCGGCATCGGGCACGAATTGAACCTTGAAGACGATGGTTCGCTCCAGGGTGTGGCGCGGGAGTTCGTAAGGTTTGAAAACTCCAAGGCCGGCCGCCTCGGGTTGTGAAGACGCCAGATTGTATTCGCCATCCAGTTTGTTTGAAGGCCCCATTTCCGCCGCGTACCACGCCGAGTAACCCCAGGCTTCCGGTGCGTTGCCCACGGCCAGCCGGGGACTGTGTCCCTCAAACAATTGGAACACGGCATAGTACGGCTCGGATTGCGCATCTGAAAGCGGGTCCACGCGAAACTTGAAGTAGAGCGCATCACTCGCCTTGTCATCCCGCTTGACGACTCCACCGAGGATGTCACTTCCCGCCGGCGTATTGTGAATCACACGGGGATCAGGATCGCTCCAAAGAACGGCCGCACGCGTCGTGGCTGTGCTGACGATCAGCATGAAAGCACAAATCCATCCTGCCAGATGGAAGGTTTCGCGAATACAACGCGGCGTGGACATGGAGATAGTGTTTAACCGCGCCCGGCGTTACGCAAGCCCGCGAATCATTCGCGGGGCGACTGAAAGTGCCGTTCGTCGTCGGCCTGCCGATAGTTGGAGTTCAAGCTTTAGCTTGTTCCCGTTACTCTGTGCGACGCTCCGACACGCTAAAGCGTGAACTCCAACGAAAAACTGCACGGCACTTCCAATCATAGCCTTCATTGCCGACGCCTCATGTTGGATGATCATGAACCCACAAGCATGTGCCCGGAATCAGCTCAACCGGCCCGGGTGGCAGGGGATTCCTTCACCCACTGCGCGAGCAAAGCCGCAATCAACATGCACGCACCGCCGACCATCACGGCGTGAACCAGGTTTCCTCCAAGCCAGTTTTTAACAACCGGGCCAAAGGTGAGTGCGGCGAGAATTTCCGGGATGACGATGAAGAAGTTGAAGATGCCCATGTAAACGCCCATCCGTTCTGCCGGCAATGCCCCGGAGAGAATCGCGTAAGGCATCGAGAGGATTGAAGCCCACGCAACGCCGCCCAGCACCAGCGCGCCGACGAGCAGCCATTTCTGTTCTTCTCCGTGGATAAAACCAGTTGCGAGCAGGCCGAGTCCGCCAAGCGCAAGGCAGATGCCGTGGATGCGGCGGCGATCCATGTGACGAGATGCAGCCATCAATCCAAACGCGGCAACGAAAGTTACCGCGTCTTTGACCGAGTAACAGACCCCGGCCCATTCCGCACCGCGCTTGAACAAGTCCGAGGTCGGATCGCTGCTGCCAAAGATGACAGGAACGGCGTTTGAAAAATGAAGCCACATGCAGAACAGACCAAGCCAGGTGAAGAACTGGACGAGTGCGAGCCGCCTCATCGTGCCTGGCATTTTCGCGAGTGCGTCGGGAATTTCCTTGAGCAAATGGCTCAAGCCGCCGCTCTTGGAATTCTTTCGTCGGAACTCTTCCATGTTTTCCGGCGGGTATTCTTTGGAGGTAAACACCGTCCACAGCACGGCGGCAAGAAATGCGATGGCCCCGACGTAGAAGGAAATTTTTACATTTATGGGCAAGGCGTTGTCGCCATCTGTGGCGTTTGTCACGCCGAACCATTTGCGGAGTATTAAGGGCAACAAGCCCGCGACCACGGCACCGACGCCGATGAAGAAACTCTGCATTGAGAAACCCATGCCGCGTTGCTCCTCCGGCAGCTTGTCCGCCACGTAGGCGCGGAACGGCTCCATGCTGACGTTGATGCTGGCATCCAGCACCCATAACAATCCCGCCGCCATGTAGAACTTAGGCAGGTGCGGAAGCAGCCAGGCGGCGAGTGAACCGGAGTTCGGCATCAGGATCAATGCGAGCGAACTCAGGATGGCGCCGATCAGGAAATAGGGCCGCCGCCGTCCTAGCCGGCACCATGTCCGGTCACTCATAGCTCCGATGATGGGCTGCACGAGGAGTCCGGTGAGCGGTGCGGCGAGCCAGAGTTTTGCGATCTGGTCATCGGCGGCGCCCAGGTACTTGTAAATGGGACTCATGTTGGCCATCTGCAAGCCCCAGCCAAATTGAATGCCGAGGAAGCCGAAGCTCATGTTCCAGATCTGCCAGAAGGAAAGCCGTGGTTTGGTCATGGTTGTTTGCAAGTCGGTTGCGGATGGAGTGAGCGATGTTTTCGATCCGGATGCAACCCCGAAACTTGTCTGACACACCGCATGTTTGTGCGTTGGGCTTTCGAACTTGCGAATCTCGCGAATAAAATTCTCATCTCAATTGGCTCGAAGCCACTGCCGACGGCCGCGACGCAAGCAGAGCCGCCTGTCTTGGTGACAATTGCAGGGTGAGAAGGCCGTTGGTGGAAAAACTTTGGGCGTCACCGGTCAGCCGATTGAACCATTTTGTCTGGGCCGATAGCCGTGCGGGCAGATCAAGCCGCAGCGTCCTGGGCGTGTCACCGTTGTTAAACGCGACGATCACGGCTGAATCTCCAGCAACCCGGGCAAAGGCGCTGGCCTCGGCGCTGGATTCCAACTGGATGGTTTCTCCGCGTCGCAACTGAGGAAGTTCGCGTCGCAGTGCGAGAAGTTTGCGGACGTGATCGTGAACGCGTGCTTCCTCCGGCGTGCGCCCGGCAGTCTCGAAGGCGTTGTGTTGATCCTCCGCCCAACCGCCTGGGAAATCGCGGCGGTTGTCAGGATCGCCGCCGCCGCGCATGGCAATTTCATCGCCGTAGTAAATCATGGGTGTGCCGCGTGTGGTGAGAAGATAAGTGAAGGCGAGTTGCAGTCCTTCAATCGTCGCGCCGCGCTCGCTCATGAAGCGAGAGGTGTCATGGAGGCCGAGGAAGGTGACAAGATTGCGGGCGTCCACGTAATTGGTATCCGCTGCAAGAACCTGCGCAAGCTTCGTCATGGGTTGGCATTTTGCGAACACATCACGCATGGCGTAATGCAGCGGAAAATCGAAAAGGGTTTCAATGCCGGAATCCACGCCGTCGAATTGTTTACGGCCGCCCTGGAAGAACGCGACGAGTTCAGGCCTGCCATCCCACATCTCACCGAGAATTGTCAGATGCGGATGTTCCTTCTTAAGTGCGGAGGTCCACTTTGACCAATAGCTGCGCGGCACGTAAGGCAATGTGTCCTGGCGGACTGCGTCAACTCCTGTCATGGCGATCCACCAGAGTGAATTCTGAATGAGATAGGTCGCGGTTTCAGGATCGTTCTGGTTGAGGTCGGGGAGGATGTTGATGAACCAGCCTTCGAGGGTGGATTTGAGTTTGTCAGGTGGAGGATTGCGTTCAGCAAGCGTCCATGTCTGCCATGAGTTGTCGAGATGGTTGTCCGCGCTGCCATTGAACCATGTGGGAGTGGGCGGATCATACACCCACGGATGATACGGCCCGGTGTGGTTGGCCACCTGATCCTGAATGAATTTGAATCCCGCTGCCCGGGCGGTGGTCACGAGTTCACGCAGCTTTGCCATGTCTCCGAAGCGTTCCTCCACCCCATAAAAATTTACAGCGCCATAGCCATGATAATCGGTGGAGGCGATGCCGTTGGTGGAGCGCTGATTGTCGCTCGTGTATTTCTCCCTGGTGTTGGCGTGATTCACGTTGTCATACCACGGCGTCAACCAGAGCGCGGTCACGCCGAGGTCGCGTAGATAGGGCAGGCGGTTGATGACTCCTTGAAAATCGCCGCCATGATAATCGCGCGGCCTGGCGCGATTGAGCAATCCTCGCGACACAGCAGGGTCGTCGTTTGTGCGATCACCATTGGCGAAGCGGTCCGGCATGAGCAGGTAAATCACGTCGTCTGGCGAGAAGCCGACAAAACGATCCGCGCGCGAAGATGGGCTGAACAGCGAAAAAGTCGCCGGCGTTGCGCCGTCGGGCGTGACGATGAAGAGTGGGATGGTTCCGACGGCGGCGTTCGTTGGAATGTGCAAGTCCAGGAACAGGTGTGTGCCGCTGTCGTTGACGTGCAGATTCGACGCGTCCAAACCAGCGGGCGACTCGATGCGGGCACGGGTGAGATTCGTGCCGGAAATGAGCAGACGCACAGGATTGAGCGAATGACCGACCCACCAATTCGGCGGTTCGACGCGGGAAACGGCTGGCGCGGCGGCGAAGGTGGTTGCTGTACAGAGCGCGAACAGCGCTACCAACCGAACCGAAGATCCAGGAGAAGTCATGTGTTGATACGGACGCGACCACGCCCGCCCGAAGTTTACCAAGCCAAAGTCAGTCGCCGCCCAATCCTCCTCTTTATCCCTGAGGATGCGCTCAATAATAGACGCTCGATTTCCGACCGCCGCGATAACTCATCCAACTGATGTCCTTGTCTTTCGCTCCTGCGGTCGCCGTAACACCGTTCATGTAAACATTCACCACCTTGGCGGCAGGAGTGTTGAGCGAGGCCTGCCATTTGTGAACCTCGGAATGACCGTCCGCAAACGCAAAGCCCGCCGCCCCGTTATGGTAGGAGGCCGGCTGGTCAATCCAAGAGGTCGCCGAGGGGTTGAAGAAACCCGCGTCGTTGATGCTGGACGGATGTTCATCAAGGAAGACCCATGTCTCCGACGGCCCGGGATAAATGAACTCGCTCGTCTTTTTGATGTGTTTGTAAATGCCATCGAAAGGACCTGTTTCTGCATTGCCCTCGCCGATGCCGATATTGCCGGAAATACTCCGGCAGCGTCCGGTCCAGCCACGGGCCCTTTGTATGGGGTTCAAGTAAACATCAGCCGGGCACTTGAAGACATTTTGGTTTTTCCCCAGATACTTCCCAAGTTTCGCATACCTGTCATCAGTCAAGAAAAGGGTGTTTGTGTTGTCACTGGCAGGAGTCCAATCAAGCCACCCGACGACCCAGGGTGCCGCCTTTGGGTTCGAAGCAATCGCGCCGCCGTTAGCATCGCCACCATGATAGCTGTGGACGATATTGTCGTTATTGTCGCCGTTATACATCTGCCAGGCGAGCATGATCTGCTTGGTGTTGTTCATGCACAGGATGGCCTGCGCCTTGACTTTGGCATTGCTCAACGCCGGGAGCAGCATGGCGGCGAGGATGGCGATGATCGCGATGACGACCAACAGTTCGATAAGGGTGAAGCCGGACCTGTTTTTTCTCATTTTTGTGGGTGCTGCTTTGATCTGGATGAAATTGTGAAAAGGAACCGCTCACCCCGACGACATGTCGGGGTGAGCGTTGATTCCAACCTTACGGGGTCGGCCGCTTCTGGAGGCGGAAGAATTGCGATCCCGTATTTGGCACGCTCGCTGAATTGGCGCTTTCAGTCGCCGGCAGATCAGTCCACGAGCCACTGCTCAGGCTTGACCGTTGTTGCAAGGTCACACACGGGCAACCATCCCAAGTAATGGGAACATTCCCGCCAGATGGTGCGCCCGCCTTGAGATTGCCATACTGCGGTTGCACGCGGGTGGACGAGTAGTTGGTGCCGAATTCAACCGTTGCCATCGTATAGGTGGTATTGGTTGTGCGAATCCATTGAATGTGGTCGGCAAACTGAGGAGCTTCATTGTCAGCTCCATTGATGCTGTACTTGACCTTTTGGTTGACCGGACGACCGGCAGGAATGACTTGAGTGTACTCATAGAAGTCGCTGCCAACAGGATTGTTGGTCAACAGGGGCAATGTACCTCCTCCTAAAACCCAACTGTCCCAGAAGCCCAGCAGGGTTTCACCATTCATATAAACGCCCATGGTGTCCTTGTCATAGACGAGTCCAGAGGTTGCCACCGTGCCGTTGGTCAGATGGAGTCTGAACGTGACGGTCGTATCCTGAGCCAGAACATCGCACAACGAGGCGTCCGAGTATAACACCAGCGGCAGCGTGGTGGGCCCTGTGTAAAGGCCTGAGAGCCGGCGGTCGTTATTTCCGAAGAGCGGGTTGACGGCGGGTTCTTCCCAACCACTATTGGCGCGGAATTTATATGCATGGACAAACTGTGAGGCAGCCGGCCAACCAGGGTAGGCTTGTTGATAGGCTATCGAGAACGTGTTTGTGTACACCATGTCATGGGATAGATTCAGTTGTGCAGCATTGCCCCAGCCATTGAAACCACCGGAGACAGACACATAGCCGCCTGCATTAAGGAAGGCAACCCCTTGCACCTGCATGTCCACCTGGAACGTGATGTCGTTGGTCACGAAATCAATCGGAACACGTCCACTGTTATTAAACGCGAGCACGGGCAGTGTTACAGGACTGTTAATCACCACAAGCGGGTGGTCGGCACCGTCTTCATAAACAGTGCTGCCATTCAACACGCAGGTGTATTTGTAATTACCGCTGGCGGCGACTACAAACGTGTTAGTGTAAATATTCGCCCCGCTGTCCACAAGAGCATCCTGTCCCCAGCTGTTGAAAGCGCCGCTGGCGTTTACTGCGGTATAGGCTGGTGCACCAGCGCTGTTAGTTATGGCGCTCATGTCCACACGGAAGGTTACGGGTTGGGGGAAGAAATCAATGGGAGGCGTAACGCTGGGAGCATAAAATTCAACCAGCGGCAACGTCTGCGCGCCGCCAACCAACGTCAGCACGCGGTTGTCTGGGGGAGCCGAGGGCATATTGTCTTCCCAAGTAACGCCGGCAATCGTGGTATAAGTGAATTTGTATTCACGGGTTTCGGCTGCGAGACCAGTGACCGTATATGTGTTGGTATAGATGTTCGCTCCGTTGTTCACGAGTGGCCATCCGGCACTCCATCCATTGAACGCACCACGGACGTCAACGAGACTGGCAGCTTGCGCGCCAGCGCTGTTCGTGTATCTGCTCATGTCCACCTGAAAGGTGACCGTGTCGTCAGCTCGCACCGTGAGGCTGGCTCCGTAAAGCAAGCTCACGCCGAGCATGGTTCGTATCGTATTTGTTATTCTCATACTGTTGTTTGTACTGGGTTTTTGGTTTTTTGCTCGTTTGGCAGCTCGCCGCAGAGAGTTGTAATTTGACTGAACATTAGACTGAGCCCCGATCCATCTCTATCGCATGTTTGTGCGGTGCATCCGATGTGCGCGAACACGGAACTATCATTCGTTTTCAAAATGAAATGGATCATCTGATCGAAATCCTACCTCCCATCACTTCGGCTGCCATCCCTCTTAAGAGGGGGGATGAGGGGGGACGAGTTCCAAGTTCCAGGTTTCGAGTTCCAGGTGTCGAGTCCGCCTCACTTGAGCCTGTTGGGGAGGGGGAGGGCGTAACTGAAGAGAATGCAAAACCTGTGGACTCGCAGGAAGACTCGGGCTTAGACTGGTTGACGGTGGAGAGTTGATGGTTAATGGATAGGCCGTGCGGACTCCACCCTTTGTCCATCAACGATCAACTACTCATGAGCTTCGCCACCTTTTTCAGCCGCCTCGACCTCGTCTTCATGGTGGGGTTCGCGACGCTGGCGACCCTGCCGTCTGCTTTGGGGCAATCCACCCGCGTCGTCCTGACCAATGCCAGCGACATCCTCGCGCTGCCTGCGGATAAGGCCTACGGGATCAATCTCCTGATCCGTGGAGTGGTGACGGCAGCTCAACCCGATGCGGAATGGGGTGGACGTTTTTTCATGCAGGACACCACGGCGGGCGTGTTCGTGGAAAACATCGGCACGAACCAGCCGAAACCGGGGGACTCCATTGAGGTTGTCGGCATCAGTCATCCTGGAGGCTTCGCGCCGATCATCACCCAGCCGCGCTGGCGCAAACTAGGGACTGCACCCTTGCCGGAAGCCAAGCCCGTGCCCATCGAGCAACTCATGGCTGGCATTGAAGACAGTCAACGCGTGGAAATCTCAGGCATCGTTCGCGCGTTCCGGCCCAAGGGAGCGGTGACTGTTTTTGAGATCGCATCAGGAGGATATCGGCTGGATGTCAATGTCCCGTCCCCGGAGGGCGTGGACTCGCAAAAACTCATTGGAGCCAAGGTGCGGGTCCGTGGTACCGCGTCCACGTTCTACAACGGAAAACTCCGGCACCTGATCACTGTGGGGCTTCATGTGCCACAGGCGGCTGATTTCATCATCGAGAAACTGGAAACGGGCGATCCGTTTGCCGAGCGTGTGATTCCGTTGGACAGCCTTGCGCAATACCGGAGCGAACATGAACTCGACACCCGTGTGCATGTCAAAGGCACAGTCACCTATCAGCGTCCGGGTGAAGACTTGTTTCTCCAGGATGCGACCGGCGGGATGCAGGTGAAAAGCCGCCTGCTCGAATCGGTCATGCCGGGCGACGTGGTCGAAGCGGTGGGCTTTCCCGATTTTGAGCAATTTCTGCCGGTCTTGCAGGATGCAGCGTTTCGCAAGACCAAGAATCCACGCCAGACACCGACCACCAAGGCGGTGACCATCCCGGAGTTGGAGGGAGGCTTTCGCCACGCGGACCTGGTCACCATCCAGGGCAAGGTGCTCGACAGCACGGAACGGCGGGTCAGTCCTTCAGTCGGCCGTCAATCCGGGCAGCGAACCGTTTTAACCCTCCAAAATTCAAACTTTCTTTTCAGTGTTGAAGGCCCAACGACCGGGGGCGACGACGCGACGATCTCCGTGCCCATCGGCAGCCTGGTGGAAGCCAGCGGTGTTTGCCTCATGAAGATTGCGGAGGATGGAAAACTTCAATCGCTCCAAGTCCTGCTGCCCCATCCGGCCAACCTTCGCATCCTGCAAGCGCCGACCTGGTGGACACCGCAACGCCTGCTGATCGGGCTGGCCGGCTTGTTCACAGTGCTGGTCGTCGCGTTAAGCTGGATCGTCATGGTTTCGCGCAGAAATGCCGTGTTGCAGGTGTTGATCCAGGAAAAAGAACAGGCTCAGGTTGGATTGCAACACGCCAACGATCATTTGGAGGAACGCGTCAAGGAACGCAGCGAGCAATTGAAACTGCAGATCACCGCAAGGCAGGAGGCGGAGTTGCAGTTCAAAGCCGTGCTGAACGAACGAACCCGCCTCGCACAGGAACTTCACGACACGTTGGAGCAGACCCTTACCGGCATTGCGCTTCAGATGGACACGGCTTCAAAGTTTGCCGGGGCTGATGCCGGGCGTGCAAACCACCACATCGAACTGGCGCGCAATCTTGTCACCCAGAGCCAGACGGAAGTACGCTCCTCCGTCTGGGATTTACGCTCACGTTCACAGGAACAAATTGACCTGGCGGGGCTGTTGCTCAAGATCAGCAAACAACTCACGGAGGACACGAGCATTGAAGTCCATGTCGCTGCCGTGGGCCGGGTACGACCACTTTCCGAACTCATCGAGGATAACCTTTTGAGGGTCGCCCAGGAAGGGCTGACGAATGTCATCAAACACTCGAAAGCAACCCAGGCAACCATCACTCTGGATTACGGACCGCAAAATATCATTCTCACCATCGGTGACAATGGCGTGGGGTTTGTGACCAACAAGCAGGCGGGCCCACGCGAGGGTCACTTCGGGCTGCTTGGCATAAGCGAGCGGGTCGCCCGGCTGCGAGGCAAGGTTTCCATTTCGAGCGAACCCGGAAAAGGAACGACCGTTGAAGTAATGATCCCGATTGCGCCTCCGGCAGATTTGGGATTACTTGAAAGCCAGTTGGGAGCGCAACTATGAGCGGGAGTCCAATCCGAATTTTGATCGCTGACGACCATTACGTTGTACGCATGGGATTGGTTGCCCTGGTGGAAACGGAGGCGGACCTGCAAGTGGTGGGTGAAGCTGCCGACGGAACGCAGGCAGTTGACCTGTATAAAAAACTCCAACCCGATCTCGTGTTGATGGATTTGCGAATGCCCCGGAGCGATGGCGTCACCGCAACCCGGAAAATCCGCGAA
>JABFSR010000065.1 GCA_013140495.1 Verrucomicrobiota bacterium | reverse complement strand
ACCCTCCGGCGACGAGGCGTCGCCGCTACGTTCACGCGCCGCCGATACCGCAACCAACTTCTTCTCCAGGTCCGGGATGCGCCCGTATTGAATCTCGGCTGACTTCGTGAGATCACCGCGGCGTTGGGCCTGCTCCAATTCAATCTTCGCCTGCTCCAGTTGTTGCTGAACGATGCTGACGGCGTTGACAGCGGTCTTCTCGTTCTGCCATTGCGCGGTGAGCGCCTTGGATTTCTCCTTCAGATTCGCGAGCGTCTTATCAATCAGCTTGAGCCGCTCCTTGCTCGCATCGTCCTTTTCCTTCGCGAGCGACATGCGCTCGATTTCCAACTGGAGAATCTGGCGATCAAGCTGGTCGAGTTCCGTCGGCTTGGAATCCAGTTCCATCTTGATGCGCGACGCGGCTTCGTCCACGAGATCAATCGCCTTGTCCGGCAGAAACCGATCCGTGATGTAGCGATGCGACAACGTCGCCGCCGCCACGAGCGCCGCGTCCTGGATGCGCACGCCGTGATGAACTTCGTAACGCTCCTTCAGCCCACGCAGAATCGCAATGGTCGCCTCCACCGTCGGCTCGGCCACTTGCACCGGTTGGAAGCGTCGTTCCAGCGCCGGGTCTTTCTCGATGTGCTTGCGATATTCGTCCAGTGTCGTCGCGCCAACGCAGCGCAGTTCGCCGCGCGCAAGCTGAGGCTTCATGATGTTCGCGGCATCCGTCGCGCCTTCAGCCGCACCCGCGCCGACGAGCGTGTGCAACTCGTCAATGAACAGAATGATTTTGCCCTCGCTGGAAACGATCTCCTTGAGAAACGCCTTGAGCCGGTCTTCAAATTCGCCGCGATACTTCGCGCCCGCAATCATCGCGCTCAGGTCCATCGCCACAAGTCGCTTGTTCTTGAGCGATTCAGGAATGTCGCCGCTGACAATGCGCCGGGCCAGGCCTTCGGCGATGGCGGTCTTCCCCACGCCCGGCTCGCCGATGAGCACGGGATTGTTCTTCGTGCGCCGCGTGAGCACTTGCATGACGCGGCGGATTTCCTCATCCCGCCCGATGACGGGATCAATCTTTCCCTGCCGCGCGAGCGCCGTGAGGTCGCGTCCATATTTTTCCAACGCTTGAAACTTCCCCTCGGGTTGCTGATCAGTCACCCGTTGATTGCCACGTAACTCCGCCAACGCCTTGAGCACAACGTCGCGCTTGAGGCCGTGCGTCTTGAAGATCTGTTTCAACGCCGAGCCGCCCGCGTCAAGAATGCCGAGCAGCAAATGCTCCGTGCTGATATAATCGTCCTTGAGCTTGCCCGCCTCCGACTGCGCCGCATCCAGCGCCTTCTTTAATTCCTGGCTGGAGAACACGTCACTGCTACTCGTGCCGGTGACTTTATGGCGGCGCGCGAGTTCTTTTTCCAAATCCGGCTGGAGTTTGGTCGGAGGCACACCAATTTTCTCCAACAGTTCCGGCACGAGGCTTTCGCTCTGGCCCATCAACGCCAGCAGCAGATGCTCGCAATCCACGGCTTGATGCGAGTGCTCGTGCGCGAGGCGCTGCGCCTCGGCCAACGCTTCCTGTGATTTGATCGTGAGTTTGTCCAATTGCACACTCAATCAATGAAACTGAGCGTGTCCGTCGTCAAGTAATACCTAGCTTTGGTGCGCGGCGAGACGCAGCTTATTTAGTCACGGTCGCCGCCCTTTCCATCGTCGTGATCGGAGGGGTTGTGGTCGCCGGAGACCACGCGGACGCGATAGTAGCGGTAGCCTTTGGTTGGCGACGGGGTCAACGTAAAATCATCCGTGAAACTCTGCAGTGCAGGTGAACCCACCGGGGCGGAATTCATTTCTGCTGTGATCGGGCGGATAATGTCTTTGTAACACGCATTGTCGCCGGCCGAGCCGGTGTCGTTATAGCTGACGCGGTAGCGAGTGCCGCCAACGGCGCTCCAAGTGAGAGTAAAATGGCCGTTCGCGTCTGGCGCCATCGAAACGATTTTCAAAACGGACGTCGTATTGGTCGGATTGGTATTCGCCAAGTACTCCTGCAAATTGTTGAGGCCATCGCCGTCACCGTCTGCGTTGGGGTCGCTCACGCCAAAGGCCAGCTCCCAGGAATCGGGCAGGCCGTTGCGGTCCAAGTCGTCCGGCTTTTGAATGAGCAATCTCACGAATGCGGGTGTGCTGTCGGCCAGGCCGTCGTTGACGTGAAAGCGGAATTTGTCCGGACCCGAAGCGCCATGTGCCGGTGTGTAAATGAACGAACCATTCGTGGGATTGAATGTTGAAATGAGCCCGCGTTTCGGCGCGGTGTCGGCAGCAAAAACCAATGGGTCCTCGTTGCGGTCATCGGCGACGAGTTGGATTTGCGTTGTGGCATTGGCGGTCACCCTCACGACGAGTGAACGCGCCTCCGGCCGGAAGTTCTTTTGAGTCTTGAACTGCCATACGGGGCCGGTTGTGATGTCTTTGCCATCGCTGATTGTGACGAACCATTCGTGCGTGGTCTCCGGCTGAAGGTTGGTCCATACGAGGGTCAACTCCCTGCCAGATTCGACCTTTGCGAACCGGCCCAGGACTGTGAACGGATTCGTCGAGGTCATCCCACAGTCAGCTTCATGCCCATGATGCTTGTCTTCGTGATTTTCCCGGTCGCGACCTCTTTCGTGCCTCCAATCGTTTCGATCTGATTCATCCTTGTGGCGGTTATCTCGTTCTCCAGTTTGGCACAGCAGTGCGCGGCCAAAAAGTGTCACGCTCAACAAGTTCGTGTCCGGGTCGCTCACCGAAATATCCAATATCGGATAGCGGGTGGGGAGTGTGGCGGAATTTGTGGGTGCAATCAGAACGGGTGGGTCCGGAGGTGTGTTTACCTTGAAGATCGTGAATGAATCATTGGTGGTGCCGTTGTCGCGGATGAAGCGGGCGTCGAGCCGGTCGCCGCTGATGTCCAGCGCCATTGAACCAAGCTGATTCAACGAGACGAACATTGCCGGGTGATTGAGCGATCCACCGCTGATCTGTCCCGAGCTGCCGACCACGGCATAAACGGTTCCGCGGTGGCCGATGGGGTCGCCAGCCTGTTTGCTATAAGCGCCGGTGCCGTTTTCCCGGCCATTGCCGGCATCGAGTTTGTTCGTTGCCGAGAGCGTGCGCGAAATCCCGTAGTGCCGATCCAGGAGGTAAGAGCGTTCATAACAATGGCTGTGGCCTGAGAGCACCAGATCCACTCCGTACGATTCGAGAATCGGCAGGAAATTCTGTCGCATCTGGATCAATTCAATCTCCGCATCGGAGTCGTGTGATCCCTTCGTATAAGGTGGATGGTGCCAATACGCGATGATCCAGTCTGCCGTAACGTTGGCGAGGTCGTTGGTGAGCCATGAGGCCATGGCGCCGTTCGGAGAGCGGCTGGCGGTCATCGAATCCAGGCAGACGAAGTGAATGTTGGCATAGTCAAAGGAGTAATAGTGCTCTGTGCCGGACGCCATTCCCCCCGCCTCGCCGTTTTTTGGCAGTGTGAAAATATTGAAGTACGGATAGTTGTCGTTGAATACAGTGGACTGTGCGGTTTCGTGATTGCCGAGAGTGGACCAGACGGGAGTATTGCGGAGCAGATTTGTGTAAATGTTGAAGACCGCAGACTGGTACTCGGTATCGGTGCCATTGTCGTAGGCGTTGTCTCCGAGCATGAGCCAGAGATCGGTGCGCTGCGAGCCGGCGAAAGCAGCGTAGGCGTCGCGCACCCGTACCTGGTTGGCGTTGCGCGTGCCCGCATCGCCGATGACCCAGATTCGCGTCGGCTGGGGAGTTCCCGGAATGGGTGAGGTGACAAAAAAGTGATTTGTGCCGCCGCCGGCCAGAGGCGCGTTTGTTGTACCCACCGAGTAAAAATAGGTCGTGGCCGGTTGCAGATTGGTCAATCGCAATTCGTGCTCGGCTGTGAAGGCGAAGTCTTCAGCCACCAAATCCAGATTCGCGGCGTTGGTGCCGTATCGGACGCGGCTGTTGGTGACGAGATCGGTCCTCCAGCGCAGGCTGATGGCGGTGGAGGAGGCGTTTTGCAGATAAGGCCCACGTGTGACGCGGGGCACAAGTTCCGTGATGAGATTCAACTGCAGCCCGAAGACGATGTCGGAACTGGCCGGATCAGACTGGTGAACTTCCACGGCCAGCATGTTGGTGCCGTTCACCAGGTTTGTCAGTTGGCTGCCAGAAATCAGAAAGGCGTCAAAGTTCACAGCATCGCCAACCGTCCGCGATGCAAGGGTTGAGGCCGAGATCGTGCCATTTGGCATTCCCACGCGGCGGACCTCGGTGCCGTTGAGGTGGAAAACAGCGCCGTCATCAATGAGACATCGGAAGCCAAGTGCGAGTTCAGGTGAGCCGCCAGAAAATGTGAATGGAGTGCGAAAGTAGTACGTTCGTTGCCCAAGTACCAGCGGCGTGTTTGTTGGTGCTGGCAGTGCCGCCGTTTCGACATAGAGCAATCCCGGCCCGGAGGCCCATGCGGTGTCGTCATAATCCGGGGCTTTCCAATTCACGCCATCAAGCGCGCCTGACTGCCAATATCGCCAGGTGCTTGAAAGGTTTATGAGTTCGTTCGTTTGGGATGCCGAAGCGGTAATGAGACTCGCGGCCAACAGGAAAGAGTTCAGCAACAATTGCTGCAAGTACGGCGACGGCTCAACTGTCCGCCAAAGACGCAGTGTGGAAAATCTCATAGGATTGGACTGATTCTAACACTGGCGAAACGGAAGTCACGATGGCAATTGTCGGGTCTTTCCCGTTCGAGCGCGTGCGGATTGGCCGCGTCCCCCGTCCTTACCATTGGCGCGTTTGATCTTTCAGCAGACTTTGGCTGAATGGAATTCAACTAATCACAAATCGCGGGCGTAAAGATTCATGAACTCCACCGCACTGCCGGTGCTGCGTAATCCCAGTGCGCCGCGTGCCGGAGCGTCTGCAGGCAATTTGAGGCGTTGGATTTCCCTGTCGTTATGTTTCACCACGACTTCCCGGCCTTGGACTGTGATGACAAACCGCTGGTAGCTGCCGGGAGTTGCTCCCGCCAACTTGATTTCCGTTCCGCTGTCAGCCAAACCGCGCAAGAGAACTGACGGTGGTAAAAGCTCTTTACCGTCTGCCGGCTTTGCCGGACGGCAATCCAAAACAAATTCCGCGTCGCCGAATTGTTTCTCCGTCCACAACGTGGCTGCGGGATCCGCTGCGCCGGCTTTCAGAGCAATGCGGTTGCCGCCTGCCTGCCATCGCGAGGCCGTGGCGGCGTTGGTTTTCCATCCACGCAGATCAAGTCCGGTGAAGATCGTGCGAAATCCAATGTCAACGGGCGCGGTGAGTTCTGCTGACACGCCGCTCGCCGGGAGTTCCTTGATGCGCAGATTTCGGAATTCCACGGGCGCGCCTTCAGATTCGAGTGCGAGGTAGCCTTTGCGATAGTTGCAATTCTCGCCGCCCGAAACCTCCCTGCCATTCACATGCAGCCTGATCACGCCGTTCGTGCAAATGATTTTGTAGTGATTCCATTCGGGTGAACGCTTGCTGCGTTCCTCGGTTGGAAAGCTCCGGTCGCCGTGATGCGGGCCAAATGGTTTCATGCTTGCACCGTGGATGGGAAACACATCGCCGTGTGTGGTGAACCAGTCGGACTTCTTCCCGGTTTCCTTTTCGTATTGCTCGGCGTAGCCGTGATCCAGCACCTGCACCTCGATGCCGCGCAGGAACGGTACTCCCGGCGCGGCGATGGGCGAGCCCCAGATGAAGATGCCCGAATTTCCGCCACTGCTCAGATGTCGCCACTCGGCTTCAAGGATGAAGTTTTCGTATTGGCGTGCGGTGCGCATCGCGCCGGTCGGGTGGCCGGTGCAATGGATCAAACCGTCGCGCACGCTCCACGTTTCAGGAGCGCAATTGGCATTCACCCAGCCGGACAAATCGCGACCGTTGAACATCGGTTCAAAACCATTCTCGTCTGCGGCGAACGCCGCACCGGTCAGAAGCAAGGAGGCCAGCAGGATTTTTTTCATATCGAGAGGGTGCTGTGAAGGGAGGTACAGAGGGTTGAGGTCATGGGCATTTGACGCATAATACGCGGGGCATCATCCGTTTCTACTCTTGTGACGAGTTTGTGTCAATACTCCGGCTGGTTTTTCGTCCCGGGCGTATCGGAAGGATTTGAAATGGCGAAAAGTTTTTGGAAACTTTTCTTGATTTTGTCCGTCAAAACAATAGGATCGGAATCAAATCAGACAACCAAACCAAACCAAACGGAATATGAAATCAACTTGGACTAACTTCGGTGCTGTTTGTGGTGTCATAGTGTTCGGTTTGTCAGGTGCTCAGGCAGTTCCGCTGGTTCCAGCTTCTTCAATTGTGCTCCCTTCGGAGGCAGAGCCGGTTGGGGCGAGTCTGGTGACGAGTTCCGTTCTCAATTTCTCGTCATTCACATTCAGTGGGACGCTGACCAGCAAGGTGTGGTCAGGCGATACCTCCAACCCGTTTGGTGGCCTCACTTTTACGTACCAAATCAGCAATAACGCCGTCAGCACGGATCCGATTGATCGTCTTACACTGAGCAGCTATGCAGGATTTCTGACCGACGCGAGTTACTTTGGAGCCGGAATCGTTCCCACCAGTGCGGTTCGTAATCCGGCAGGCAATCAGGTCACTTTTGACTTCGCCGGACAGTTCCAGGGAACTTTGGTGGCGGGTTCGACCAGTCCGCTTTTGATTCTCCAGACGGATTCAGCCAACTTCCAAGTTAGCAATGCGGCTGTAATCAATTCCAGCAGTGTGAACGTCGCAACCTTTGCTCCGCTGGCGGTCCCGGAGCCGACGGCTGCCGTGATACTTGTTGCAGGCGCTATCATCTTTGGCTTGCGTCGGAAGAGTTAAGCCTGCCCTTTACTTTCAAGACCGGCCTTTGCCGGTCTTTTTTTTGCCTTGGCGCGTGTGCTCACTCAAAGGCGGTACCGAACCACTTCTGATACATTGGCCCGACAACCGGCATTGGTTTCATCTGACCGTTGATCGCGGCGATGAATCCGAGCACCCATAGGACAATCATGGATACTCCAAACGCCAGATAGATCAACGGAACGAGGAGGACCAGAATGGATTTCATGAACGCCAGTAACAGGAAGAGGACGAACATCACGATGGCCAGGCAAATCCACACCACGATGCCCGTAAGTATGAACCCCATTACCTGGCGCAGGTGAAACGCGCCGAGCTTCGTCTTTTTGTTGGAGTTAAGAATGATGGCTACTATGAAGCCGATTAAAGTGAGGTAGCAGACGATGGCGGCTGTCTTGTCTTCATCGGCTGTGGCGGGTGGTGGTGTGGGTGATGAAGGAGGTGTGATGTCTTCCATATAGATATGTGTTTGCCGGGTTTCTTTCATGTCGGGTCGTCAGCGACCCGGCGCGAACTGGGTTTCTACAAGGCTTGCGAAACCAGCCTATTTCCCTGCCAATGGGTGTCAAGCAGCAACAATGGCAATGTGTGGACAGCGAGTGGACAATCTCAAATGCAGGTCTTGAAACGCAGTTCGGTGCTGTTAGCATCACGGCATAAACTCAATGAAACCCGTTTTCTTCCTGGCTGACAAATTCTGGCGCGTGACAGGTGCTGTTGTAATCGCGGCCATGTTCTGCGGCGGTTGCGTGCATCACAACGCGCAGTGTGCAAAGCCGCGTGTGCAGACAGCGGATTCCGTTTCTTCTGTTTCCACCAACAAAACCGTCCGAACGGCCAAACGGTTCAACTACACGCCGCGTCCATATCCCGTGGATGAACGCGGCTTCTCGCCGGTGGACAAGACGCTGGCCGCAGCCTACGCGCGTGAGGATATGGTTGCGGATGACGATGAGGGCGCACTCAATCCGTATGTGATGAAGGTCATCCTGGGTTTTCCGCTGGATGGATCGTATCCATATCATTGTGGCTGGGAGCCGCGCGAGTATGACATTTACAACGGCGTCACGCAGGACCAATGGTACAAGGGCATGGTTGTGGCCAAGGCATACCCGGACGGCTCACGTTGCAGTTATTGTTGCGGGTTCACGTTCGAGGTGTTCATCCGCGCGATGAAGCTGCGCAACATCCAGAAAGGACTTGATCCCGAAGATTTCAATGGCATGACATTTGGCGATCTCTTCAATGCGCTTCAGTTTTGGTACATCGAAGGCAAGGGTGATTGCGAGAGGCGTGCGATTGAATCGTATGGTCTCGGTTATGCGGTTGCGGATTTTGAGAAGGCCCGGCCTGGAGACTTTCTGAGCTATGACACGACTGCGCCCGGCGGTCACTCGTGCATTCTCGTGAGCTGGATTCGAGACGGGCAGAACAAGATCGTCGGGCTGAAATACTTTTCTTCCAATCTCTCCGGCAGCAAGGGCGTGGGTTACGGACAGGGGAGGTTCAGCGATGCGAATGGTGGCAGGGGCATCATCCGCAAATCGGTGCGGCTCGCGCGTGTGGGAGCGATCAAGGATTACAAGCCCTTCAATCGCGTGGAGATTCCGCAGCGCAACGCCTATGCGCCAACGCAGCCGGATCGAATTCTTTACGTGCCCGCACCGGTGGGGAAATGACGAATTTTGTCAGGTCGGTGGTTTTGGGTCCGTACCACCTGCGTGCGTCATGATGAGCATTCACGAAAGGCTCGCCTAAGCTTGTTGGACCAGGAGTCCGGGGAGGATGGACGCAGCTTCAGGACGGCAAAGGATTCGCGGCGTACTGGTCGGAAATCCTTTCGCAGATATCAATCAGTTCATGGATGCGTTGATCTGGCACGCCGCAGTCAATGTCGGCAAAGACAAGATCACAGGGGCCGTATTCGCGGGCGATCCGTTCAAAGTCATTGGTGAGTTGTGCGGAGTCTTTTTCCTTCACATCCATCGGGGTGTACATCAAGGCACGACGCGCATTTGGAAAAGCGGCCCGCGCCCGGGCCAGATCAGACTCCAGCCCCATGTCAATGTAGGCGACGTTCCGCAAGGTGGCGTAATGCGGCACGTAGGGATCGGCGTTCCAGGCGCAATTGTGAACGCCGATCATGCTGAAAGCTTCCGCGACGCGGCGGTCATGAGGCAGGACGAATTTCTCATACATATCAGGCGAGAGCATGTTGACCAGGCAGTTGCTGATCGTCACATGGGTCAACTCCACGCCGGAAGTCTTCTGCCGCTCGTAAAGCCGTTGGATGCCCTCAATCATTGTCTGCGTGACGCACTCGAAGATATGTTTGACGCGTCCGGGTTCGCAAATCATGTCGGTAAACAATTCATCCCCGCGCAGGCGATAGGCGTTGTTGACCGCGCTCTGCCAGTTCATGAAACCGACCACCTTTCCGTTCTCACGCGCAATCCACTCCACCTGATTCATGAACTGCTCCCAGCACGGATTCCGGTCCAGGTCCGGCGGCTCGAGATGTCCGGCAATTTCGTCGGTAAGAAATTGTCCGTGCTGGGTCCACGGCCAGTCGAGGTCTTGAAATTTGATTGGCACTTCGTAAATGCCGGGAATGAGCAACGCGCCGTACGTCCCTGTCAACAGGTCCAGTGGTTGCGTCCCGTCTTGAAGAATTCCGATGTCCGCGCGTCTGCCAAAGCGTCGTTTGGTTTCCCCGGCCATCGCGACGATCGTGTCACGGCGGCAGGCCGGATCAGTGTGCCACGCGGCCCCAAACGTCACGCCAGTCGCGGCGTTATACCATCGGGGTGTAAAACCAATTTCCGGACGCAGAAACGGTTCGTGACCTGTGGCTGGCCGCCGGGTGGCCGGTGCCGCATGAGCGATGTAACTGATCAGTTGATTGGATTTAAGCATAACACCCGAAGGCCAGCCGGCATTACCCAGGCATTTGCTGCAACTGCAACAAACTATTGCCGGGCAGTCTCAGGCTGCAAGGTTTATTGAACGAGGTCTTCCAGCGATTCGCTCCGCAGGCGGAAGCGCGCGAAGCCGGATGCTTCAAGGCTGGTGTCGAAACCTAAGCGCATTGAACGGTGGAATTTGAAACCAGCGGCGGGCAGGCCGCTGCTGAACGAAAAGAGCAGACAGAATGTTTGGGACTTGGTTGAACCGAAATCCTGCAGCGGCCTGCCCGCCATTGGTTTTGATCTCGCCCCTCCAAGGGCAATTTGGTATCCGCCAATCGTGAAGTCCCCGTCAATCACCCGCGTTTTGATCTCGCCCCTCCAAGGGCAATTTGGTATCGCTTTCCATGCCGTCAATCTTCTCGCTGAGTTGTTTTGATCTCGCCCCTCCAAGGGCAATTTGGTATCGATGCCGATGACATCGGCACGAATCGTTTCCTGTTTTGATCTCGCCCCTCCAAGGGCAATTTGGTATCGAAATCTCAAGCGCTGATGGCAAATGGATGTTGTTTTGATCTCGCCCCTCCAAGGGCAATTTGGTATCACCAGCGGCCGGGGTGTATTCAGCGGAGACCTGTTTTGATCTCGCCCCTCCAAGGGCAATTTGGTATCGATTTCGCAGTCCAATTGCAGGCGGCTCTTCTGTTTTGATCTCGCCCCTCCAAGGGCAATTTGGTATCTGATCTCAGCAGTCTGATCCACGAGCTGCCCGGTTTTGATCTCGCCCCTCCAAGGGCAATTTGGTATCTGATCTCAGCAGTCTGATCCACGAGCTGCCCGGTTTTGATCTCGCCCCTCCAAGGGCAATTTGGTATCTCT
>JABFSR010000197.1 GCA_013140495.1 Verrucomicrobiota bacterium | reverse complement strand
AATGAATCAATCACGTAGTCGCGGTACGGAAAAATGTTCTGATTCTGGTCGCCGTGATAACCGACCGTGTCCGCGAACCGAACCGCATCAAGCCAAGGCACGGCCATGCGTTCGCCGAAATGTGGCGACGCCAGCAAACGCTCGACCTGTTTCTCGCAGGCTTTGCTTGAACGATCTTTGACGAACCGCTCGACTTCCTCCGGCGTTGGTGGGAGTCCGGTCAAATCCAGCGACAGCCGGCGCAACAACGTGCGGCGATCAGCCTGTGGCGATGGCGCAATCTTCTGTTCCTCCAAGCGGGCGAGCACGAAAGAATCAACAGGCGTGGCGATCCATTTATTGTTCTGAACGCTGGGAAGGCTCGGACGCTTCAAAGGGACGTAAGACCAGTGCGGCTCATAAACCGCGCCTTCGGAAATCCAACGCCGAAGGATTTTGCGCTGCGCAGGCGTGACAACTTTGTGCATGGCGGGCGGCGGCATGTGATCCTCCACATCGTCCGTCTCAATGCGCCGGATCATCTCGCTTTTATCCGGCTTGCCCGGAACGAACGCGTTCTTTGTTAGAGCCACCTCGCGAACATCCAGACGCAGCTTTGCCTTGCGATTCTTTGGATCCGGCCCGTGACAGCGAAAGCAATTGTCAGAGAGAATCGGCCGCACATCCCGATTGAACCGAACCGGCTCGGCCGCACCAGTCGGCAGTGACAAAGCCACGACCAGCAGCAAGTAAACGAGCCTTGCCTTAAAACGAAGGGCTGCTGCGGAGTGCATGGGACATGGTATTAGTTGAGTCGCGGTTCAAAGTCCACTGAGGATTTAGTCAGCAGGTATCCGTTTACAGTTGAGCAAACGCAAAAACCCTTAATCCTCTGCTAATCGCCAGCATCGGATTCAAAAATCCTTCACAAGCTCGCAGACGCGAACACGCATTGCCCTGGCAATTTTAACAAGTGAATCTACCGATGGGGATTCTTTGGCCAGCTCGACGCGGCTGATGAAGACGGTTGAGAGTCCGGCCTTCTCAGCCAGTTTTTCCTGACTAAGTCCTGCCTTCTTGCGTTCGGAACGAATTGCATCGCCCAAAATACGCCGGTGCTGCTTGATTGCCGACATGAGCAATCCAGAAAACAAGAAACGAGCATTGCAACCATGTCGTTAACGACCAGTTTTCATTGACGGGCGAGCCGGAATAAGGTTTACTCTCAGCAGAACCCACAACAATTCAATGGACTGGAACTAATCTATGAAAACCATGAAACAACTTTTCAGTATTTTAATCCTCACCATCGGCGGCTTGTTTCAGACTCAGGCTCAAGACGAATTCACAAACGGTTTGGTTGCATATTATCCATTTAACGGGAATGCAAATGATGCAAGCGGAAATGGGAACAATGCTACGCCCGCTGGTAATTACCAATTCTTGACGAACGGACTGTCGGGTGGTGCGATCAGAATCATAGGTGACAACTCGCAGTATTATGCAGGAGGGGGCCACGTAATTCTGCCCACGTTTAGCAGCACCCTGAATTCAGGGTTTTCATTGAGTTTGTGGGTGAGGGATGAGGTTCCCGGAGGAGGAGCGGTCGGCAACGAAGCATATATCACCTTCCAACCTCAAAATGTTTATCCACACTGTCAGATTTTTCTGCTGAACGAAGGCTCGCCGCCAAAACTTGGTTTTGAAATTCACAGCGGGGCAAGTGCCGCAACTTTAGATAAACCCATTGACATGGGGACTTACCCGAATTCTTGGAAACACTTGGCCTTGGTCTCTGGCCCAGGGAAGTTTGCGTGTTACTTGAACGGCACAAAAATCTATGAAACGAATGTGTTTTACACGAATATCTTTCCTGCTCCCTACAATGCCTTGGGGCGTCACTGGTGGGACACTGGATCATCGGCGCGCATGTCAGTAACGTACGACAACGTGCGAATTTACGGCAGGGCACTCTCCGACTCAGAGGTACAACAACTCTACGCCTATGAGGTATCCAATCTCACCAATGGTTTGTTGGCCTACTACCCGTTCAACGGAAATGCAAATGATGAAAGCGGGAATGGGAATAACGCTTCAATCTCCGGTGCAGTCCTTACTACAGACAGGTTCGGAGAGGCAAACAAGGCATTTTATTTCAATGGAGCGGGTAACAGATTAAGTGCTTCGATTACGGGGATACCGTTGGGAAACTCTCCAAGATCAATCACGGCTTGGATTAAACCCGATGGTGACACTCACCCAGTCAATGCGGTTATTGCCTATGGAATCGGCGATTGTGGCGGAAAGATGTTCGGTCTTTCCTACAGTAAGTATCTGGGAGGAACTCCGGGCTATGACAATCTTGGCTTTTGGGGCGGCTGCCAGGATTACTCCGCAAATTTGTTCACCCCGCCCAACCAGTGGTCTTTCGTGGCCGTGACTTATGATGGATCGAACATCCGACTTTTTGCGAATGGATTATCAGAAACAGACGCGATTGGTACGTTGAGCACGCAGAACAGTCATCTTTGGATTGGCGCTGAGACGTTGAGCGATGGTGGAGATTTTCGCGACTTCTTTAAGGGATCAATAGATCAAGTGCGTGTTTACAATCGTGCCCTCCTCGATACCGAAGTTCAAAAGTTGTATGCAAGCGAATCAGGGCCACGGGTGGATTTGATCAAAGCCGTTAAGCCATCGTTTTCCGGCCTCTCCATTGGCACCAACTATCAATTGCAGGTTTCGGGCAACTTAAATTCGTGGACGAATCAAGGCTCGGCGTTCACAGCAACCAATAGCAGTATGTTTTATCCTCAGTATTTTGACGTGGATAACTGGGGCAGCTTGTTCTTCCGTTTACAGGTTTCGCCTTAGTGGAAAGGCCTGTGCGGTCGTTTTGGACTCCACCGGTGAAAACCTGTGGAGTTTTATTTTCCTTTCAACTTCCGCTCCAAAAAACCAAACATCGCCTGCTCCGCTTTTTCCGCGTCCGCGCCTTTGAAGCCGTGGCCCGCTCCTTCAAACGTCACCAACTCCACTTCCACGCCGCAGGCATGGAGACGATCACGCATCCACACGCCTTGTTCGTAGGCCACATACTTGTCCTC
>JABFSR010000152.1 GCA_013140495.1 Verrucomicrobiota bacterium | reverse complement strand
GCGGTTCGGGGACGATTTCGTCCACCAGGTTCAATTCCTTCAAATCTCTTGCGGTGATTTTTAGCGCCTCGGCAGCCTTGGGCGCAGCGGCGCGGTCTTTCCACAGAATGGCCGCGCAACCTTCCGGGCTGATCACGGAGTAATAGGCGTTTTCCAAAATCAATACGCGATCTGCCACACCGATGCCGAGCGCACCGCCAGAGCCGCCTTCGCCGATGACGACAGCGATGACCGGTACGTCGAGCAATGTCATCTCGCGCAGGTTGACGGCAATGGCCTCGGCGATGTGGCGTTCTTCCGCGCCAATGCCTGGATATGCTCCCGCCGTGTCAATCAGAGTGATGATGGGCAGTCCGAACTTGTGGGCCATTTTCATCAGGCGAAGTGCCTTGCGATAGCCTTCGGGGTGGGCTGAACCGAAGTTGCGGAGAATGTTCTCCTTGGTGTCACGGCCTTTCTGCGTGCCGATGACCATGACCTTGTGGGTGCCTAGATATGCGAAACCGCCGACCACGGCGCGGTCGTCTGCAAACAACCGGTCACCGTGCAATTCTTGAAAGTTTGCGAAGGCCGAGCCGAGATAATCAAGCGAGTAGGGACGTTTGGGATGGCGGGCCATCTGGACGCGTTGCCAGGGTGTGAGGTTGGAGTATATCTCCCTTCGGGTGTCCTCGATTTTTCCTTCTATGAGCGCGACCTCTTCCTCGAAGGCAATGTTGATCGAATGGGTTTCAGGATGTTGTCGGAGTTCCTCGAGCTTTTTTTGCAGTTCGATGATCGGCTTCTCGAAATCGAGCTGATGTTTCATGCGTGTGCAGTGTAGCAGTCAGCGGATGTCAGGCAACGGAGAATTCCCAGTGTTTAGCAACCAGTACGACAGAGTTTTGGCCGTTATCCCATGAAAATAAAAAGAGGGCCGGACTTTCATCCGACCCTCAACAGTGACGAGGTTTACACGCCTTCACTGAGGCGCTCAGAAGGGCAGCAGGGCCAACTTGGAGGGGCGCTGTTCGCACCCTGCTGCGAGCAAAACCTCTATGCCAACCCTAAACGAACAGCAAATCCTACGGAAAATCTTGCTCTACCCTGATATAAGATGTACCGAGGAGTCTTTTTGTTCAAAATAATTTTTCGACACCGCCTTTGCCACGTATAGCGCTCGTTTTTTAGCTGTTTCTCATGGTATTCGGCCTGATTGGTCGCAAAGCGCTATTGGTTCGGAGATCACTTGCTTTCTGTTTCTGTAGTTTTTTGGTTTTCGGCAGGTCGTCTTCGCTTCCGGAACTCTTGTTCCGATCATGGAACGGAACGGCCCACACCAACTTGAGCCTCCCCACACATTCCTCACATCAGGTGCAATAACTCATTTCGGTATAAACAGGCTGATTTGCGCCTTGTTTGGCGCTCTTTGCTTCTTGTCTAACAACGCAAGTTTTCGTGCTGGTACTGGCGTTGCTAAGGCCCATCCTGACCGCACACGGTTCGTGGCGGCAGGAAAGTTAAAGTTGTTATGAAAAATCAAATTCGCTCGAAATGTTTGCGCTTAGGCGCAGTTTGTTTGTTTGCACTCACGACGTCGGTCGCGGTGGCTTCTGATTCATCGGCCATCCGGTTTTCGCTTGAGAACACTGGCGTTGACACGAACGCCGCAGGTGCCGTGACCATGGCGTTCAGCCCGAAAAGCTCCCAGGTAGTGGTCAAGGCGTCGAACCTGACGCCGGGCCAGAACTACACGCTGTTCGTTGGCGTTATTCCGGAACTTACCGCCGCCGCCGATTCCAAGGGGCGCTGGAACGCAACGTTCCGGACGCCGCCGAAATCCAGCGGCGCGCTCCTCGACTTCGATCCGCGCGGTTTGGTAGTGGCGCTCAATGATGGCAATACAAACGTACTCCAGGCGCTTGTCTCCAGAACCGGTGAGCCCTCCGGCAGCCGGGTTTCGGAAAAGACGGAGATTTCCGACGACAGCGCAAAAGCTCTTCTGACCTTTCAAACTCAACCAAAGGGACGGCGCATTTTTACGGTGAAACTTAGTGGTGTGTCCGGCTCGAACTGGGTGCTTTATGTCAACGGACTTCCGGTGGGCAACGTGACCGTAAGCAAAGGACGCGGCTCCGCCACGTTTGATTCCTCGCCGTCCTCCTCAAAGAGCCAGTTGTTGACTTTTGATCCGCGCGGTCTGGTGGTGGACATCGCTCAGAGCACGAATCTCATCTTCACCGGCTCCTGCGAAGCTCGGATCAAGAACGTGAACCTTGCGTCCCCGTCGTTGCAACTCGCTTCAATTCCCTCCACTGGCCTTGACTCAGATGCTACGGCAAAGGCGAAACTTCGCGTAGATGACAAGGCCCGCAGGAAATTCTCCGTGGAGATTGAAGATGTTCCCGTTGGGGCTTATCAGTTTTTCGCGAATGAAGTGCTTCTGGGTAATATCAACGTCGTTACATACCCCGGCGGTACCCACGGTGAAATCGAATTCAGCAGCCGTGATGATAGCGGTGACGAACTCCCGCTCACCTTCGATCCCACCAACAGCACTTTCAGCATTCAACAAGGTGCGAGTGTGTATTTCCAGGGGGCAATTGCTTTCAGCAACACCGGCGGCAGCAACGAGCCTCCCGCAGAGCTTGATGAAATTCTTTCCTCCACCGGCCTGGATGGTGACGCCTCTGGTCATGCACGGTACCGGATTCGCGACAATGGCCGTCGTGATTTCAACGTCGAGATTGAGGACGTTCTGGTTGGCTCGTATCCGTTGTTCGTGGGTGGCGTTCAACGCGGCAGCATTTCCGTGGTGTCAGTCGCTGGAAAAGTTCAGGGGGAAATTGAATTCTCAAATCCTGTTGAGTCTGGCAAGTCTCTGCTCAACTTTGACCCGCGTGGTCAACTAATTGAGGTCAAGAATGCGTCTGGCACATTCTTCAGCCACCTTTTTGGAGGCAGCGGGACGGGTGGAAGCAGCAACTCCGTGTTTGTTGTCCCGATGGATCTGAGCCTTCCACTCTTCAATACTGGGATCGCTACCGGCGCGACTGCCAAGGCCCAGTTCAAACGCAAAGACAATGGCGACCGCAATTTCGAGGTTGAAATCGAGGACGCCCCGCTTGGCAGTTACAACCTGATTGTTGGTGGTATCAGCCGGGCCACGATCAACGTCGTTTCGGACGGATTTGGCGGCACGCGTGGTCAGGTGGAATTCGACAGCGACTCACCCCAGAACGGCGAGATCTTGCTGGACTTCGATCCGCTCGGACAGCTCATTGAACTGATCCACAATGGCGAAAGTTATTTCGCTCGCGAGTTTCCGACTGCAAACTAAGGCGTCATCTTCAGAATACGTCTCAAAGACATACCGTCCGCCGAAACCCGGCGGACGGTTTTTTGGTTCACGACACAAACCAGACTCGCCACGCCGCTCCGATTTCGCGACAATGTTGTTGATGCCAGCAACGATCCGGCCCAATCGCAAGCGAGCGCTCGCCGCACTGGCGTTGGTTGTTGTTACTGCATACCTCGGCCTCGCGCTTTTGGATTCCGGAAGCGACCAGCCTGGCTGGCAAACGCGCGAGAGTTTTGATTTCCTTCACAAATGGCTCGGGCGACGAAGCGAGGCGCTGTCGAAATCACCCGTCGTGATTGTTTATCTCGACCTCGATTCCTTCACGGCTGTGCAGTTGAATCCCGGCGAGCCCTGGCCGCGCCGCTTGCACGCGCAACTGGTCAAACGTCTTTCCGCCGCAGGCGCGAGAGCCGTGGTGTTCGATATTGTATTCAGCGACGCTGGGCCGGATGCGGCGGGCGATTCTGAATTTGCAGATGCCATCCGGGCAAGTGGTAACGTCATTCTTGCAGGGGAATTCAATGACAACCAGAGTTACTTGACCGGCGAAGACAAACTGCGGCTCGGCTTACGGAAATACGTCCCGCCTTTGGATCACTTCGCCACGAACGCTGTTGCGTGGGGGCTGGCATCCCACAAGATTGACGACGACTTCGTGGTGCGCCGATATTTCGCCGGATCCGGTTCGGAAAAACTTCCGTCTCTCACATGGGCGACGGCGCTGTGGTTGAGACTTCCGGTTGTTGAAGGAGCAAACGCCTCATCACGCGCCAACAATGGTTGGCTTCGTTACTACGGTCCGGCCCTGACAATTCCCAACGTCAACATCCCCACCGCGCTCGCGGAGTCCGGCGTACAAAAGGATTTCTTCAAAGATAAAATCGTGTTTGTCGGTGCCAGGCCCATGGTGAATTCATTCAATCAGAATCAGGACCAGTTCCGCAGTCCGTTCCATTTATGGGAACGAGGCCGGGCACTGTTTATACCCGGTGTGGAAATCCACGCTACGGAAATGTTCAACCTCGCGCGCGGCGACGGACTGCGGCGGCCCTCTCCCGGCGTGGAATTCGTAATCGTGCTGTTGTCAGGTACCGTGCTGGGCGTGGGGCTTGTGCTATTTCGTCCGCTTGCAGCGACGATTGTCGCGCTGGCTTGTGCGGGCTTGTGTTTCGGTCTCGCAGTGTGGTCGTTCAATGGCAACGTATTTTTTCCCTGGGCTGTTGTTGTCGCCGGACAGATTCCCGTCGCACTTTCAGGCTCATGGCTGTTTCATTTTCAGGACTGGTTCTTCACGCGCCGCCGTTTGAACGCAAAAATCCGCGAGCAGGCTGCGCTCATTGACAAGGCGAACGACGCTATTCTCGTGCAGTCCCTCGACGGCAAGATTCTCTACGCGAATCCTGCCGCAGAAAAACTCTACGGTTGGAATCTCGAGGCGCTGCAGAAAGAGGATGTGCATAATGAAATGTCCTCGCCTGACGAGGACTCGGCGCGTGTTGCGCACGACACGGCACTGCAACGTGGTGAGTGGAACGGAGAGCTTCGCCAGCAGACACGCACCGGCCAGGTTGTCATCGTGGCAAGCCGCTGGACTCTGATTCGCGACAACGCTGGAAGGCCCGAGACAGTGCTTCTCATCAACAGCGACGTGACCGAGAAGAAGAATCTCGAGGCGCAGTTCCTCCGCACGCAGCGCATGAATACCATCGGCACCCTGGCTGGCGGCATGGCGCATGATTTGAACAACGCGCTTGCACCCGTCTTGCTGGGCACCCAGTTGTTGCGTCGTCGCGCCACTGACGAAGAATCGCGGAATCTTCTCGGTTTGATGGAAACCAGCACGCATCGCGGCGCGGAGATGGTGCGCCAGGTGTTGCTCTTTGCACGCGGACGAGGTGGGGAATTTGAGCGGCTTGTTCTCCCGCCTCTGGTCAAAGAACTCGAAAAACTTGTGAAGGAGACCTTCCCAAGAAACATCACAGTGGAACGATTTCTGCCGGAAGATCTCTGGCCGGTTCGCGGCAATCCCACACAACTTCATCAAATTCTGCTGAACCTCTGCGTCAACGCACGCGATGCGATGCCGGACGGCGGAAAACTTTCCTTCATGGCGGACAATGTGACGCTTGATGCCATCGAGGCAGCAACGATTCCGGAGGGGCGGGCCGGCGAATTTGTTTCTCTGACTGTTTCGGACACCGGTACTGGAATGCCGCCGGAAGTGCGCGCGCGGATTTTCGAACCGTTCTTCACCACCAAGGGCGAAGGTCGCGGCACCGGCATCGGGCTGTCCACGGTTGTGCGAATCCTCAAAAGCCACGAGGGATTTTTACGCGTTGAGAGCGAGCCGGGGGCGGGAACGACCTTTGAGATTTTTCTTCCGCACGCGATTGATGCCGGCGTCGTGACTGATGGCGATCAACCCATCGAAACTCCGCGAGGGCAGGGCGAATTGATTCTCGTGGTGGATGATGAACGTGCAATATGCGAACTCGTGAGTGATGGGCTTGCCTCTCACGGCTATCGCGTGTTGACGGCAGCAAACGGCGAGGAGGCGATGTCCATGCTTCAGAAATATCGTGATGAAGTCCGGCTCGTGATTACGGACGGGTCAATGCCGGTGATGGATGGCGTGCAAACGATGGTCGCGTTGCGGCGCGTGAAGCAAGGTTTGCCGGTGATTTATTCGAGCGCCGATGCCGACCCTGAGAACGCCGATATCAAGGACGCCTCCGCGTTTCTGCGCAAACCCTTTTCCCTTGTGGAATTGCTCGCAACCGTCCACCGATGTTTGCAACAAGCCAGCGCCTCCCGGCAGAAATAAATTGTTCGCCGGTCGCTGAGAATGTAGCGTTCCGCCCCGATGGATAAAACCCGCAATCTCCAGAGCTATCGCTCCCGTCTTCAAGACAAGGCAGCCGCCGCGAAATACTCGGACCGTTTTGAATCCGGGTCGCGCAAGCGTGTGGATCAACGCGAACAGAAAGCCGTGAAGCAGATTTTCTCAGCATTACCGGATGTGAAGGTGGTGCTGGATGTCCCATGCGGTGCAGGGCGGTTCGCAGCCACGCTTGGCGCAGGAGGGCGGAAGCTGATTGCGATTGATGTGGCGGAGGAGGTGCTTGAGCACGCCCGCGAACGGGCGAAAAAGGCGGGAGTCAAAGCAGAGGTTTTGCAAGGCGACGCCTCGAAACTTCCTCTCAGCAACCAAGCAGTGGATTGCGCTTTTAGCAACCGGTTGCTGCATCACATTCTCGACCGCAAGGAACGTTTGAAGATTTTTGCTGAACTTCATCGCGTCACACGACGATTCGCTGTCGTATCGTTCTTCGATTATCACTCGTTCGGTTTTGTTCGGAAGTTTCTCAAAGCGATCAAGGGTCGCAAGCCACCGTATGAGGGACAACCCACCTTTGAACAGTTCACGGCAGAAGTGAATGAAGCGGGCTTCAATGTGCGCCAGGTCGTGCCTACTGGCGCTCCTTGGATCGCGCAAAAATACTTCGTGCTCGAACGGCGATGACTCCGCTGCTGGGTGCTTCGCCTCCGATTCCCTTTGCTCTTTTGAACTTCAAAATTCCAGTTGCTTTTTTGGACATGGAGTCCAAGGAGGTTCAGCAGTTGCATGGAGTTTTCATGAACAAAACAAGATTGCCGAGGATTGGCATCAAACCGGCCACCACGTAAACAGTTGCTCCGGCACGGGTGCTGCGGCAGAGTTTTGAAGATGAGTGCATACAGGCACAACGAGAATTCACTGCGACTGGATCGCCTCGAAGGCATGAGGTTGCTCCAGGTGTTTGGGATTTCCGTCGCCTTTCATCTTCTCCTCTGGGGCGGTTACGGCCTTGGGAAAAAATATCATTGGTCCGAGCTGTTCCGGCTACCGGCTTGGTTGCAGGCCATCGCGCGGCCTCTGCCCAAAAACAATCTTCCTCAGAAACAGCCCCAACGGGAGGCTGCGGCCATGTTCGTTGACGTGACCAAATTGTTGGAAAGCACCGAGCCCCCGAAGAACACGCCGTTTTACTCCGACAGAAATTCCATCGCCGCGAACAAGGATGCCAGTAAAGACGTCGCAGCACCAAAGATTGATGGCTCGCAAACCCAGATAGCCAAGGTGGAAGACACGCCGCGCAACAAGTTTGACCAGCTCATGCCCGATCCACCTGCCCCGAAACCGCAGACCAGGCCCAAAGTGGACCCCGGCGATCTCACTCTCGCCAAGCCGGATCGCCCGCGCACGCTGCGCGATGCCATGCTTCGCAATCAGGCCAATCAACGTCCAGGTCAGGCCATGAAGCAGGACGCTGGTGTGCAGCTGCGCGGCAGCACGGCGTTCGATGTGAAGGCCACAGGTTTTGGCGCGTACGACCGGGCATTCATTGACGCAGTTTCTTCCCGTTGGTATGCGCTGCTCGACAGCATGAGCTACGAAGGTTATCGACAGGGTCATGTGAAAATAGAGTTTAACCTGAACTACAACGGACGCATCACGGATTTGAAGATCATCGAGAATACTGTTACCGAATCCCTATCCTTGCTTTGCCGAAAGGCGATCGAGGATCCAGCTCCATTTGAACCTTGGTCGCGCGAGATGCGTCAAGCAGTGGCCGAAGACCAGCGCCGGATCACGTTCACGTTTTACTACAACTGAAGTCGGCAACGAGTCCTGACGTTGCTGGAATCTGGCTTGTGTGGTTGCGCTTTTCCCCTCGCGATTTCTCAGAGTGTTCCCGTAAGATCAGTGCCGCACCCGGACACCGACATGGAATCACCACTGACACCCTTGGAATTTGTGCGCCGCGCCCGCCGGCTTTACCCCGACCGTGAGGCGGTGGTGGACGGCGAATTGCGCCTGACCTACCGGCAATTTTTGGACCGTTGCGACCGCTGGTCCTCAGCGCTGCAACGACTGGGTGTCTGCCAGGGAGACCGTGTGGCTTGCATTGCGCCAAATACCCATGCGCACCTGGAGGCGTTCTATGCCGTGCCGCAAATTGGCGCGGTGGTCGTGCCAATCAACTACCGTCTTTCCGCAGACGACTTTGCATACATCATCAACCACAGCGGCGCACGCGTTGTCTGTGTTGATCCAGCTTATCTCGACACTGTGGATCGCATTCGGGATCAGCTTCCAAAGGTTGAACACTTCGTTGCCCTGAAAGGATCACGAGCTGGCTGGCTTGATTACGAAGCTGAATTGGCGGAGTCCACCACGACTGTTGAACGATCACTGATCCGCGAGAGCGATCTGCTCTCCATCAATTACACGAGTGGTACCACAGCGCGGCCCAAGGGCGTGATGATCACCCATCGCAACGCGGCACTGAACATTCTCGGCACTCTTGCCCACCTCCACATGACTCCAGGCGAGCGCTATCTCTGGACACTGCCGATGTTCCACTGCAACGGTTGGACGTTTGTCTGGATTGTCACCGCCGTTGGCGGCACACACGTCTGCCTGCCCAAGGTTGATCCTGCCTCGGTGTTCGATCTCGCCGTTCGCGAAAAAATTACGCTTCTTTGCGCTGCGCCAACCATACTCATCAGCATCGCCAATGCGCCTGAAACATTACGCCAGTCTGCTCCTCGTGGCGTGCGCGTGCTGACCGCCGGTGCGCCGCCAGCAGCAGCAACCATTGAGCGTGTCGAAGGTGAGCTGGGCTGGAACATCACCCAGGTGTACGGGCTCACCGAGACTTCGCCTTTCATGACCATTTGCGAGCCGCGTCCCGAACACACCCGGCTCACTGCCCGTGCAGGTGCAGAAATCAAGGCGCGTCAGGGAGTCGAATTCCTGACGGCTGGCGAGTCGCGGGTTGTGGATGCTGAGGGGAATGAGGTCCAGCATGATGGCGCAACAGTGGGTGAGATTGTGGTACGCGGTAATTGCGTGATGGCCGGTTACTACAACGATCCGGAAGGCACGGCCGAAGCGATGCGCGGCGGCTGGTTTCACAGCGGCGACGCGGCTGTCGTGCATCCCGATGGCTATATCGAAATCCGTGACCGCATCAAGGATGTCATCATCAGCGGCGGTGAAAACATCTCTTCGATTGAAGTCGAAGGTGCGCTGGTGCGACATCCGGCTGTGCAGGAAGTTGCTGTTGTTGGGCTGCCGCACGAGAAGTGGGGCGAAGCCCCGCATGCCTTTGTCGTGCTCCGACAGGGCGCATCAGCGACTGAAACCGAGTTGCGCCAGTTCGCCCGTGATAATCTCGCTCACTTCAAAGTTCCTCAGGGCTTCACATTTCTGACCGAGTTGCCGAAGACCGCCACCGGCAAGCTTCAGAAATATGTGTTGCGCGGAGGACGGGCGAATATGGCAAAACAATGAGTGCGAGCAGCGCATCGCATTGACACCCAGTTCGGAGTCATTCGGCCCGAACTGGGATCCAGTTCGCGAATCAATCGCAAATTCTTTGTCCTTTCGACTTCTGTTTTTCGCATTGCATGATAGACAAACGAATATGCCATGACTAATCCGCCCCATCCCGAAGTGGCCGTGCTGAACGCGGCCTTGGAACTCCACCCGGCGGAGCGCGCGGCCTATCTCGACCAAGCCTGCGCGGGTGACGCCGCGCTGCGCCGACAGGTCGAAGCCTTGCTCCAAGCGCACGAGCAAGCCGAGGATTTCCTGAAAGCACCGCCCGCAGGTTTCGACTTAAATAGAACCGTTCGGTTGAACGTCCCGCTCACGGAGAAACCCGGCGACCGGATTGGCCGCTACAAACTGCTTCAACAGATCGGCGAAGGCGGGTGCGGCGTGGTTTACATGGCCGAGCAGGAAGAGCCGGTCCGCCGCCGCGTCGCGCTCAAGGTCATCAAGCTCGGCATGGACACCAAGCAGGTCATTGCCCGTTTCGAGGCCGAACGCCAGGCGCTGGCGATCATGGACCATCCGAACATCGCCAAGGTCCTCGACGCGGGAGCCAGTGACACGGGCCGGCCCTACTTCGTCATGGAATTGGTCCGCGGCATCAAGATCACCGACTTCTGTGATCAAAAGAATCTCTCCACGCGAGATCGCCTCGATCTGTTCATCCAGGTCTGCCGCGCGGTTCAGCACGCGCACCAGAAGGGCATCATCCATCGCGACCTCAAGCCCTCGAATATCCTGGTCACCTCGGATGATGGCGTGCCAGTGCCCAAGGTGATTGACTTCGGCATCGCCAAGGCCACGCAGGGCCGCCTGACCGACCACACCGTGTTCACCGCCTTCGAGCAATTCATCGGCACCCCGGCCTACATGAGTCCCGAGCAGGCCGAAATGAGCCTGCACGACATTGACACCCGCACGGACATCTATTCGCTCGGCGTGCTGCTCTATGAACTGCTCACCGGCCAGACGCCCTTCGACGCGAAAGAACTCCTGGCTGCCGGCCTGGACGCGATGCGCAAAACCATCCGCGAAGTCGAGCCGGTCAAACCCAGCACGCGTTTAACCCAAGCGCGCTTGGCGAATCTCTCGCCCGATTCGGCCCCCTCCGCACCCCGCAATCCGCAGTCCGCAATCGCCGATGACCTGGACTGGATCGTGATGAAGGCGCTGGAGAAGGAC
>JABFSR010000098.1 GCA_013140495.1 Verrucomicrobiota bacterium | reverse complement strand
CCGTTGACGTTTGCGCTGCGAAGGTTCTCCGCGTGCCGGGAAACATTTTCGACTGCGGGAATGTATGGTACGGCGGAAAGTTCCCAAGTGTTGCCAGCCTGAATTTTTGCGATCGTTTTGAGCCCGCGTTCGCGCGCCAGTTTCCAATGTCGCTGGGCGCGTGGCCCAGGGCCGATGGAGGAGATCGAGTATTCGCCCACCTCGCTCTTCACTCCGCCACGTTCGATGGGCAGACTCCATTCACTCACGCTTTGCAACACCGCTTCTGCCGGCAACTGTCGGATCACATCGCCAGCCCACGCGTCGTTCCAGCCCCAGTCCCACGCGATCAGTTGTGCTCGCGTGCCGGCCTTCCGAATGCCGTCGCAAAAGAGCTTGTTTGTTTCAGCGATCACGTCCGCCGCCGGTCGTTTGCCGCAACGTGGGCAACTCGCACCGCCGCCATGGGACCAGCAGTTCGTGAAGTTCTCCGATGCGGTGATGCTAAAAAAACCACCCAGTTTCGGTGCCGCGCGGCAGATTGTTGCGATGGACTCGATGATGAATGACTGGACTTCCGGCGCGCTGGTGCAAAGTGCGGCGTGATCGCCTTCCACGGCGCCCTTGAGTTGCGGGTGGCTGTTGAAAAATCCGACGGGCATGGCGCGCGGTTCGTTCAGGTAAAGAAACACCTGGATGCCGTGCTTCTGCGCCCGGGCGACCAACACCCGTAGATTTTTCAACCGCTCTTTGTATCGGGCGCTGCGATCTGGATCCCATGGGCACGGCGCGAGTTTGTGCAGCACCGCCTGCAACCAGACGCCAGTGACTCCTGCCTGTGCAAGCCGTGCCAGAAGGCCGTCAGGGTAGGGGTCGGCAAGCTTTTCCAGCAACGGATCGCCGTAAAGCGCGAAGTAGGAATAGCAAAACTTCAGGCTGGCTGGATTGTTGGACCTGGTGGGCGCAGGAGGTGGTTTTGCTGAAAGGTTTTTCACAAAACCAAAGAGCGGCTCGCTGTCTCCGGTCTCAACTGTTGGAAATTCCTGGCGAACAATGCGAGCGATCTCTCGTTCGCGTTCCAATGCTTTTTCGTCCGGCAACTGATAACGCAACAGTTCACATTTTGGTTTTAGATTACCCAGCTTCACCCACAAGAAATCATCTTCGCGTAACGTGAAGGCGAGTTGCTCGGGCGACCAGCCAAGCAATTCAAGCAATTGTTCGTAAGGAAGCAGATGCCAGTTGCGCTTGATGACGGTGATGTAAGAGCGCGCCTGCTGATCGCGGGTGATGCGCGGCGGATCACCCAGGCCCATCGCGCGGCCCATTCGCGAAATATCCGCCGCCTTGGCGACGACCACGCTTGCCATGCGTTCGGGAGTCACCAACGGCCAGTTGCGCCACACAAAAGCGTGCAGCCGACCTGGAAAATGTGGGAAAGAAACCGGCTTGGGTGCGGTGCCCTTGGGCAGATCGGCCAGGGTAATCGTATTCGTTTTGGACGACTTGCCGCCAACTTTCGCCAGCGCAGGCAAAGTAAACCCTCCCAGTGCCAGTCCTCCGGCAGCGGCGGAACTGGCTTTGAGAAAAGTGCGTCTGGAATAGTTGCTTGGAAAAATGTTCATGTGATGCGCGGAGTCATGATGGCGGATTCAATCGGCCTTGAAAGAAGGAAATGAATCCTGAAACGGATGGTGCATCTCACTTTCTGCAATGCCCGATGTAGTCTTGCATGTCACGCGTGTGAATCACGGGACAAAGCAGACGCATTCATTCCTCTGCCAATCATTCCCCTGCCTTCATCGCCCGCCAACGAAAGGCAGGGGAATGATTGGCAGGGGAATAAGATGCGCCCTACGGCAGAGGCATGAAAAGCGCCTGCCCGCTCTGGTTCGTGCCAAGGAAATAGCCGTAACCTGAGTCCAGTTTCTGAAGCAGCACGCCTGCGAATGGAATCGCCTTGCCGGTGTTGGTGTCGGTGACGCTGCCTTTGAACAACCCACTCGTCAGTGTGAACGTCATCGTGAGTTTGTTGCTGCTCAGGTTTGTGATCTTGTTGTTCGTAGTCAGCAACACGTTGTTCGTGATGGGCTGGATCAAATTGCCGTGGTGAAACTCCACCGTGCCGTTCGTCATGTTGACCACGCGATTGGTTGTCGGCGGGAGATAGCTTGAACCCACGGCATGATGCTCGTTTGTGAACCCGGCGGGATAATACTTTGCAGTCGTGTTCGTAGGCTTGATCCAACTCAACTCTCCGTTGATGTCGCTGTCGTCTTCATTCGTGAACTGCATCCAGCCGTGCAGCGAACCTTTGCTGGTGTAGAGCGCGGAATACAGCGCCCACCAGCCGTCAGCCGAGACGGGGATGGACTGGCTGAGTACCGTCCCGTCCGCGAGTTTGCCCGCCAACTTGAGCGCTCCGGGCGCGCTCACGGTCACCGTTCCATACCCATCGCCGCCGGGACTTGATGCCGCGTCGTCGCTGCCGGGAATGACCAGTGTGTATTTGCCCGTCTGCGGCGAGGTCGTGCCCACCGGATAAACCGGCGCGCGATAGCCGAGCAGGGGAGATGCCCATACGCCATTGCTCACCGTGCCAGTGACCCAGGCGTTGAGATTGGTCACGTCCAGTTGCAGAGCGACGGTCACGGTCTCCGTCAGCGACGGTTTCAACTTCAGCACGGACTGGCCGAGCCAGTCGAACGCTCCTTTGGCCGGGAGTTTTTTTGAGCCAAGTTGGAAACTGCCGCTGTAAGTTCCCGCCTCGGCGAGCGTGAGATTGAATGCACCTGACCGGTCGTGATTGCGAACGTCGTTTGTCTCGCTGAACAAGCCGTAGAACTTTCCCTTCAATCCAACGAAGGGATTGGTGACGAAGTTTGCCTGAACCGTGAGGTTGGATTGCATCAGGAACTTCAGCGCGAGGTTGAGTGAAGAAAATGAGCCAGACCAGCCCGCGAAGATATTTCCGGCTGCCGGCTTGGCGGTCAACGTGTTGGTCTTTCCGATCTCCAGTAATTGTCCGTTCAAACTTGGAGTCACCGTGCCGTTGCCGTTGGTTTGCACCGTGAGCGGCGCTGTCAAAACGTAGGTAAATGTGCGAGTCACCTCGGTTGAATAGTTGCCGCTGACGTCCTGTGCCCGTACCCGGATCGTATTCGCCCCAGGAAGCAGCCCGGTAACATTCGCAGACCAGGCGGTTGTGCCGTTGGCGTGCTGATACGGCGAAATGCCGCCGGCGTTCTCCAACCTGTATTCGACGAAGGCGACACCGACGTTGTCGCCAGCGGTTCCAAGGATCGTGACAGTTGAGGCGGGTAACTGTGCGAGGTTGGCTGGTGACGTAATGGCAACCGTGGGTTTGGTCGTGTCGCTGCTGGTCAGATAGGGCGAGCCGATGCGCAGATCGTCCAACACAGCCCAACCTTCATCTGATATTCCAAACTCGATGCCTACGATGCTACTGCCCACGTTGGCGGGACCGGCGATTCGGGCGAAGTCGTCGCGAAGATTTCTCGCAAACTCACCGCCCGCTGGATCGAGAAAAATCTCCACGTAACCGGTGTTCGTATGCGGCACATAGTTTGATGCTCGTTGAAAGATATACACAATCTGATTGAGCAAATTGTCTGTGACCTTTAGACCTACCGCATCTCCGCAAGGCTTGATGATGCAGGAAAAGAAGCCATTCCACTCCGGGCTGAACATCAATCCTTTTTCATAAAACGAAATCTGGGTGGTCGGCAACAGCGGATAAGGCAGCGATGCATTCAACGGATCCGCAAGCGCAACAGAAATGTTATCCGAACAGGCGGTACCGCTGTTCACTGATGTCAGCTTCAGTAATTTGCGCCCGTCTTCAATCACGATGTCCGCGTGACTGACCGGCAGCCCGCAATCCGGATAGGTCGTCGCAACAGTGTCGCCCAGTTCCCAGATGCCTTTGTCGCCGGAAATTACTGTGTCGAGATTTGTGGAGGGAAAACGAACACCGACGGACGGCTTTTCCCAACCTTCAAACCACGGAGGCGGAAGAGGGTTGACCGTCAACTGCGCGGTCTGGCTGGTCACAGTGCCACCCGCGTTGCTTACGATGACTGAGTAGCCGCCGGCATCAGAGGGTTGGAGATTGGTCAGAACAAGAGTCGAGTTCGTCCTGCCCGTCAGAGCGGTCGTTCCTTTGCGCCAAAAATATCTCAAAGGCGCGTCACCGGCTGCGATGACTTGAAACGTGACGTTCTGACCGGCGGTGACAGTCTGGCTTTGTGGCTGTTGTGTAATCGTGGGTTTTCCGACAATCCGGGACCATGTTGAACTTGAGTCAACCGTTGCTACGAGACTGCTTCCGGTCATACTGCCGCTACCGCTGATGTCTGTCAGGTCTGGTCCATCAGCAGAGTAATAGTCGGTGCTGTAAAAGGCGGGAACTTCGCCGTCGATCAGTGCCACTTTCACTGCAAAACAACCCATGAACGCCAGCATGTAGGCTTTGGAACCATAGGCTGGTGCAAGCGCGTAAGTGCTGCTTGAAATGCGATAAACGCCGCCGTTCAGCGAGATTGTGCGATTAGTGTAAGACGATCCCGGAGCCGTCCACTGCAAGCCGATCTTGTCGATCAGCGCGTAATGCCCATTGTTGACAATGATCGTGCCGGTTTGCGTGCCGCTGAATGTTCTTGTCCCGGTGAACGGAGGGTCTGCAAAGCCGGAATAGTCCAGCGTCACCGTCCACGATTCGCTGACGTTGTACGTGCCATCAAGCAATTGCGCGTAGCTGAGGTTGGTTGACAGAATCACCAAAACTACCGAGAGCATCAGGCAGGGGACTCCACGAATGGAAGGTTGAACGCGTTGATTTCGCTTATGAAAGCCGAGGTGCGTTTTCATGTGCTTGATCTTGATGTCAATTGTTGTTTTCGTCACTCCTTTTCTGTCATCAAACTGGGGCAAGGCTACTGCGAGGAGCTGATCTCAATTTGAAGCCCGCATGAACATGTGGTGCTGCTGGGGGTAAGACTGTGAATAATGGAGGATGCACTGCGTCGTAGAATTGCCTGCGAAAGTCCTGGTTTTGTTGCCGGGTTTTTAGCACAGATTTGAATATGAAAACATTTTTCGCCATTGGAATGAAAGTCACTGTTATTGTTGCGGTGTGTTTCCTTGCTGCAACGTTGTTCGCCGCTGATTCGGCTGAGAAGGAAGCGCTCAAACTTCAGTTTCCCGAGCCCACGCACAAGGGTACGCCGGTGGATTTGCCCGTTGGTCCGAACATTGAGCCCAACTCGGACAAACAACCACCCTCTTTCATGATTGCAAAGGGTGCAAAGCTTGTCTCGAATGGTAAGCCGGTGACCAGCAGTGTTAATCCATATACCGGAGAATTGACCCAGATCACGGATGGGAAAAAGGAGGCGATGGATTATGACACGGTGGAAATGAAGAAAGGTTCGCAATGGGTGCAAGTGGATCTCGGCGAAACTTTCGCAATCCAAGCCATCGCCATCTGGCATGACCATCGGTTTATTCAGGTCGTGCATGACGTCGTCGTGCAGGTGTCGGACGATCCCGAATTCAAGACGGGCGTGACGACGTTGTACAACAACGACACGGACAATTCCTCCGGTCTGGGTGTCGGTACGGATCGCGAATACTTCGAGCGCCAATTCGGGCGCGTGTTCGACGGCAAAGACGCGAAGGGCCGATATGTCCGAGGCCATACCAAGGGCAGTCACATGACCCCGGTGAATTGCTGGCAGGAAATCGAGGTTTACGCGCTCCTGGTCAAGTGAGTTGCTGGAGGGTTGGTATTGCGCGGTACACAATCACGCACTCGTCCGCCTGGCTTGAGCACAAGCGGGTTTACACGAGCTGACTCGCAGGCAGGTAAGTCGGGCGTGGTGAATAAACTTCCAGTCCCCGCGTCGTAAAATTGCCTTTGAAAGCTGTGGCACGAGTTGCTAGGCTTTGGCTACGGATTAAAACAATGAAAACATTTTTTGCCATCGGATTGAAAGTCACCGCCATCGTTGCGGTGTGTTCCCTGACCACAACGCTGTTCGCCGCCGACGCGGCTGAGAAGGAGGCTCTCAAGCTCCAGATTCCCGCGCCCACGCTGAAGGGCACACCTGAAGATTTGCCCGCAGGTCCGAACATCGAACCAAACTCTGACAAACCAGCGCCCGCGCTTATGATTGCCAAGGGTGCAAAGCTCGTCTCGGTCGGGAAGCCGGTGACAAGCAGCGTCAAACCGTTTACGGGAGAGTTGGACCAGATCACGGATGGCAAAAAAGAGGCGTTCGATTACGACACGGTCGAGATGAAAAAGGGTTCACAATGGGTTCAAGTGGACCTCGGTGAAACTTTCGCAATCCAGGCCATCGCCATCTGGCACGACCATCGGTACATCCAGGCGGTGCATGACGTCATTGTGCAGGTGTCGGACGATCCTGAATTCAAGAATGGCGTGACAACGTTGTATAATAACGACACGGACAATTCCTCCGGTCTGGGTGTCGGTACGGATCGCGAATACTTCGAGCGCCATTTCGGACGTGTGTTCGACGGCAAAGGCGCGAAAGGCCGATATGTCCGCGGATACACCAAGGGCAGTCACTTGAGCGCCCTGAATTGCTGGCAGGAAATTGAAGTTTACGCGCTGCCAGCCAAATGAATCGCTGGAGCGCACTGGCGTTGCTGTTGGCAGTCGCCGGAGCGCTGGTGTTGCGCGGCATGCAATTGGGTGCGCGTCCGCTGCACGGGGACGAGGGCATGAACGCCACCAAACTTGCCGCGCTCGTCGAACGTGGTGAGTACAAATACGACCCTCACGAATTTCACGGCCCGTCGCTTTACTACGCGGCGAGCCTTTTTTTTGTCGGCAGTTCCAAGCTGGATTCCACTGACGCGCATCTGCGTTACGTCACCGTCGCGTTTGGTGTCGGACTGATCCTGCTTCTGTTGTTGCTGACTGATGGATTGGGCAAACTGGCCACCGTTTGTTCGGCAGTTTTTCTCGCGGTTTCACCAGCGATGATCTTCTACAGCCGCTATTTCATTCATGAAATGGTGCTGGTCTTTTTCACGATGCTGACGTTGGTGGCGGGATGGCGCTACGCGAAGACACACAAGGCAAGTTGGGCCGTTCTGACGGGCGGGGGCGTTGGACTGATGTTCGCCACCAAGGAAACGTTCGTCCTGTCCATCATTGCGATGCTGATGGCGGCGTTTGCAACGGCAACGTGGGACCGCTGGCGAACGAACAGGCTCGAAGTGACAGGCGAAATAGTGAACACGCGAATGATACGCCGCGACCTGACTTTTCACGCAGCCATCGTGGTTGGTGCAGCGATGATTGTTTGGTTCGTATTGTTCAGCTCCTTCTTCACCAACTGGAGCGGGCTGGCGGACTCATTCAAAACTTACACCACCTGGTTTGGACGTGCTGGCGGCAACTCGCCGCACATTCATCCGTGGTGGTTTTACATGGAACGGCTGCTGTGGTTTCACCGGCCAAAGGGACCGGTCTGGACTGAAGGCGCAATTCTGGTTCTGGCTGTTATTGGAACCATGTCGGCGTTTTCGGGAAATCGGACCGCAATTGTTAATCCTGCACTGGCGCGATTCCTCGCATTCTACACGCTGATCCTGACGGCGATTTACTCGGTCATTTCATACAAGACGCCGTGGTGTCTGTTGAATTTCTGGCTTGGCGCAATCCTGCTCGCCGGAATCGGCGCGGCGGTGTTGATCAAACTGTGCCGCAACACCGTCGCATGGGCTTTCATCGTCGCGCTGTTGCTGGCAGCAGTGACTCACCTGGCGATTCAATCATGGCGGGCTTCCGTTACATTCGCTGCAAGCCCCAGGAATCCCTACGTCTATGCCCACACATCAATTCATGTCCGCGAATTGATCCAGCGGGTGGAAGCCATTGCACGCGTGTCGCCGGATGGACTGGCAACACCGGTCAAAATCATTGCGCCGGAGAGTTACTGGCCGTTGCCGTGGTATCTGCGCGACTTTTCAAAAGCGGGCTGGTGGGATGTTTTGCCCTCTGATCCATTCGCACCAATCATGCTGGTCTCTGCAAGACTTGATGCAAAATTGGACGACAAATCGGCGAAGGCTTACATCATGGCTGAATTTTATGAATTGAGGCCGAATGTATTCATCGAATTATACGTTGAGCGCAGACTTTGGGAAAAGTTCGTCGCCACGTTGCCTAAAGACAGGGATTAGAAAGTCCAAGTTCTATTACAAAAAATGTGCTTGCCTGCGTCGAAACTTGGAGTGATAAATGAACCGTAAGACTTGAAATAAAGTGGCTCGTTGTATTGATATGAAGTCTTCGGTGATTTCTACGGTTCGAGTACTGCGGGTAGCAGGTTTAATTTTTGTTTTGCTTGCTAGCGCTACAGCGACTTTGTTGGCACAGACCGTGACAATTGACTACAACTTTCACAGCTTTATTCCGCCCAACTCAATTCCGGTGAACTGGAAGCTACCTTGGCACGAAGACGGATTCACAACCGCGAGAATTGGCGGAGCAATCAGTGACGCGCTCCTTAAACTCGAAATACCAAAAACGGGTGACTCACCTCCATATTCGGGCACACTGTTTTTGACCAGCAATGGTTCGACGGCAAGTTCAGTACTTGTAACAAACGATTCGCTTTCTACGTTTGACTTTCGCTCTCTTGATATTGTTGGAATTGTTGCAGGCACTGGTTCGGCAACTAATCTTGCCCGAATTACGTCGTCCGCTGGTGGAACTTATGATCTATTTGGAACGCCGAATGGGACAACTCTGTCCTTCAGCGACGTGCAGTGGGAAGGACTGTCGTTCGTTAAAGTTGAATTCTTATCAAGCGCCTCTCATTTCCCAGGATCCGTCGAGCTTGATAATTTTGTAGTGCAGCCCAATGCTGTGCCTGAGCCATCCTACTATTGGTTTGTGGCCTTTGGGCTTTGCGGATGGTTTGGGAGCAAATCAAAAGTCCTTCGTTAAAAACTTATTGATGGCAGCTTCTGCCTCTAATTTCCTTTTCTTCCCGCGCGTTCCCTCTATCCTGCCGCGCTCTGGTTGGGGTCTGGTTTCCCTGATTAAGATTAAGAGAAAGATTAAGATTAAGACGTAACTGATGGACGCCGCGCATATACGTAATTTCAGCATCATCGCCCATATTGATCATGGGAAGACGACGCTTTCGGATCGCCTGTTGCATCGCACCGGCACCATCGCCACGCGCGATATGTCGGCGCAATTGCTTGATGCTATGGATTTGGAGAAGGAGCGCGGCATCACCATCAAGGCGCATCCCGTCACGATGCTTTACAAGGCCAAGAACGGCGAGACATACGAGTTGAACCTGATTGATACGCCCGGCCACGTGGATTTCTCGTATGAAGTGTCGCGCAGCTTGAGCGCGTGCGAAGGCGCGTTGCTGGTGATTGATGCGGCCCAAGGCGTCGAGGCGCAGACGGTGGCGAATTATCACCTCGCGGCGAAGCAGAATCTTTTCATCATCCCGGTCATCAATAAAATTGACCTGCCGCACGCGGATGTGGCGCAGGCGAAGCGGCAGTTGGAAGACGTGCTGGCCGTGCCGAGCGAGGACGCGATTCCGTGCAGCGCCAAGGAAGGCATCGGCATCGAGGATATTCTCGAAGCCATTGTGGCGCGGATTCCGCCGCCGAAGCCAACGGGAGAACGCAGTTTGCAGGCGCTGGCGTTTGATTCGTATTACGACACTTACAAGGGTGTGGTGACGCATGTGCGAGTGTTCAACGGCGAGATCAAGCCGGGCATGATGGTCAAGCTGGTTCATTCCGGGCAAAATTTCGAGGTGAAGGAAGTCGGCAGTTTTAATCCCAAGCCCTATTCGCGTGACAAGCTGGAGACGGGTGAGACGGGTTACATGACGGCGAACATCAAGAGCGCGAGTGACGTGAAGATGGGCGACACGATTACGGATGCGCGCAATCCGTCGGGGATTTTGCCGGGCTTCAAAGAGATTCATCCGATGGTGTTCAGCGGGATTTATCCGATCAACACGGCGGATTACGAGGGACTCAAGTCGGCGATGGGCAAGTTGCAGTTGAACGATTCGGCGTTCGCATATTCGACGGAGACGAGCGTGGCGCTGGGGTTTGGCTTTCGCTGCGGTTTCCTCGGCTTGTTGCACATGGAGATTGTGCAAGAGCGGTTGCGGCGCGAGTACGACATGGACATCATCGCCACGTATCCGAGCGTGGTTTACAAGGTGACGTTGAATGACAAGACCGAGAAGGAAGTGGATAATCCGGCGTTCTTGCCGGACGTGACTTACATCGAGAAAATCGAAGAGCCGATGGTGAAGGCGTTCGTGATTTGTCCGAATGAAAACATTGGCGACATGATGTCGCTGTTCTCCGAGAAGCGCGGCGCGTTGGATCACACGGAGACGCTCGACGCGAAGCGCGTGATGTTGACGGCGTTGTTGCCGCTGAATGAAATCCTGATTGATTTTCATGACCGCATCAAAAGCATGACGCGCGGTTATGGTTCGATGGATTACGAACACGAAGGTTATCAAGAGTCCGACATGGTGAAGCTGGACATGCTCGTGAACGACGAACCGATGGATGCGTTCTCCAGCATTGTGCATCGCACGAAGGCGGAGGGCAGGGGACGTTCGCTCGCCGAGAAGCTCAAGGAAGTGATCCCGCGTCAGCAATTCCAGGTGAAGATTCAAGCGGCCATCGGCGGGAAGATTGTGGCGTCGGAATCCGTGAGCGCGTTCCGCAAGGACGTGACGGCGAAATGTTACGGCGGTGACGTGTCGCGCAAACGCAAGCTGCTCGAGAAGCAGAAGGAAGGTGAGAAGCGCATGAAATCCATTGGCAACGTGAACATCCCGCAAGAGGCGTTCATTGAAGTGTTGAAGTCTTAACCACAAATGGACACGAATAAACACGAACGGGGCGGGGACGT
>JABFSR010000015.1 GCA_013140495.1 Verrucomicrobiota bacterium | reverse complement strand
TGTCCGACGAACGCACACGCGAGGCATTTTTGGATTATTGGAAGAAGTATCAGTCATTGCTTGAACCTCACGGCGCAGTGGCGTGGCAAGGTTTTCAAGACTGGCTGCAAACCGAATCACTCGACGGGTTGCCCGCCGTAATCATCGAAACCGCCAATCCGGCGAAGTTTCCCGAGGAAATCGAGAAGGCATTTGGCTGGTCGCCCGACGTTCCGCCTGCGATGGCGGCGATGATCCGATTGCCCGAGCAATACGATTCGATGAAAGCGGATTACGATGCGTTTCGCAATTACCTGATTCAGCAGCACGCTTGAGGTGCGTGATACTCGAATCTAGTTTTTCGCATGATCGAGCAACTTTGAAGTAGTCGGCAAAGTGTAATCTGCGTCCGTACTCTTGGTTTTCAACATGTCGAACGACCGTCTCTACGAGGCCAGGCGGCGAGCCAGAAAACAGCGCCCGCACCTAGCAGCAGCGATGTAGTCGGCTCAGGAATTGGCGCAAAAAAATTCTCCAACCTTAGAATGTGCGAGAGCGGAGCGCCCGGTTCGATTACGTCGCTACCGGAGGCAAGCCGAAATCCGAACACATCTCCTGCTGCAACCAGAAAGTCGAAATGACGCGTTTCATTATCGGCGGCTTGGTCCAAAAGCGTCACTGTTCCCGATTGACGAAACCAAGCGATATATCCACCTTCCAGCCCTGCACGACTTACGGTGGTGGCGTCAAAACTGACCATTCCATCGGCAACCGCAACGGTGCTGAACGCGATCCCGTTGGGAAAAACCGAACCGGATGGCACACTCAGGTCGAGCCTCAATGGTGCAAACGATGTGTTCACGGAGGCGTTCACCGACGAGGCTTTCCAATTATTTGTAAACAACGACAACTGAACACCAGAATAGAAACCTGGTGTTGGTGGCGTGAGCGAATACGGCCCGTCAAATTCAGATCTCGCCGTCAAAGTAATTGCAAAGACGGCAACCATAGCCAGCATTTGCGTTGCGCTTGGATTCATCGTTTTCATAAGCGTAATTAGGGCGTTTCTCCTCTCTCGCTTTTAGGTTCAGACAGCAGTGTTGGATTGAAATCCGTGGGAGGCGTGACTCTCGTCGCGCCAAAGGGGCCGCCCTGAGGTCCCACCCAAGTGGCATATACCCAGATTCCAGTGTAAGTGTTTGGCCCGAGCAGCGTGTTCAAAAGTTGAATGTTGATGTCATAGATATTGGTGGGCCAGACGAGTCGCAGTGTGGCGTTATGAAGCTCCACTGTACCACCCAAATTCGTACCGCCGGGCGTTGGCAACATGTTCTGGGGTATCTGCGGCCCGAGCCACCAGAGTTGGTTGGTGGATGGGCCGGCGTATCCCAGATTCCATGAGCCGCGGACGTTATAGACCACCGGCGGATTGCTCGACTGGAGCGTCATCGAGCCGATGGCGAGTTGCCCCGTGACAACGAGTGTCCCTGCCGAGTCGTAACCGCGATAGTCCCACACACCGACAGGATCCGGTCGTTCCCAAGCCACGCGATAATACGCCTGCGCGTTGGTCAGCGGCACCTGGGCAATGAGACGGTTGGAGGAAGACCAATCCAAATCAGCCACCGTGGACGAGGATCTCCAGGGCCCGACGGGCGCATCAGCCGATTCAATGTTGTAGAAACCCCGAGCGACGGGAGGATTGGTCCAAGCGAGTTCGCCGTTACGGGTGAGGGAGGTAATGTGCAGTTGGGCCACTGCCGCCGCCGCAACCAGCACCGCAGCCGTCCCAAGAAGCAGAGTCTGTTTCATAACACGCACTTCCTGCTACAACAACTACATCACAACGCCGTTTTCAAGCTCATGCAAGAGAAACTCCATCGCATTTCTTGACAAATACTGACTCTCTATTGCCGCTGTTTCGTCAGCCTTGGTTCTCAAGCCAACCATTCAATCATGTGGGTCGCAGCTACCAGCGCCACCGCGCTGCCTTTCAACTGAATCGTTTCGGTCTAGCTCTTTGCCGCACAAACATGCGGCGGCCATGACTGCTTGTGCTGTTGATCAAACCGGCTTAGTCATCCAAAGTATTATTCGTGAATCAATCCAAGTTGCTTTTCATTTCTTTGGGCACGGTCGTCCGATGGAAATCCCAGTTTCGATGTGTTGCATGGCTGTTGCCGTTGCTCCCGTTGTTTATCGCTCTGGCCGTCCAGGCGCAATCCGCGCGTCCCGGCATGGGCGCGACGCCTTATGCCGACGCGCTTGGGACGGGCGTTACTTTTCGCGTCTGGTCGCCGCACGCCACCAGCGTGGCAGTGCGTGGTTCGTTCAATGGCTGGGGCAGCACGGCCATGACGGAAGAGGGCGCAACGGACATCTGGTCGGTGGATGTATCGAACGTGCCGAACGGCAGCCAGTACAAGTATTTCGTCAACGGCACTTACTGGTGGAAAGACCCGCGCAGCCGGGCTGTGACCCAAAGCGGTTACGACAGTCCCAACGCGAACTCCATCGTCTATGATCCCAACGCCTTCAACTGGCTGGGCGATACGCGGCTGCCGGTGAGTTCCTCAAATCTCGTCATCTACGAAATGCACATCGGTGCGTTTTATGATCCCACGCCATCGTCCGGCGGGCCGGGTAAATTCGCTAACGCAGTGGCGAAGCTCGATCACCTCGCCTCGCTGGGCATCAACGCGGTCGAGTTGCTTCCGATAGCAGAATTTCCCACCGAATACAGTTGGGGCTACAACCTGGCTGATCCTTACGCGGTGGAGAACAGCGGTTACGGCGGGCCGGATGGCTTGAAGACGTTCGTTCGCGAGGCGCACACGCGCGGCATTCGAGTGTTGCTCGACCTGGTCCACAATCATTACGGTCCAAACGATCTGGAGCTTTACGGTTTCGACATCGGTCCCGCGAACCGTTTTTATTTTAACACGAACGCCGGCATCTGTTGCACGCCGTGGGGCGATCGGCCCAACTACGCCAGCGAAGGCGTCCGTTCCTACATCATAGACAACTTCAAAATGTGGATGGACGAGTATCACGTTGATGGCTTTCGCTGGGACGCCGTCGGTGCCATGCGCTATTACGATCCGGGGCACGTCAACATTCCCGAAGCCGACTCGCTCATTCAATACATCAACAACACGGAGATTCGCGCCAATCGCCCCGGAGTCATCAGCATCGCCGAAGATGAGGCGTTTGGTCAGGGATTCCACGGAGAATGGGATCGCGGATTCGGCGATGTGTTGATCGGGCAAGTTGTCGAGAGCAATGACTCCAACCGCAACATGAACACGCTTTGGAACGCCATGAACGGGAATGGCTTTTTCCGCGTGGCCTATACCGAAACGCACGATCTGGTTGGCAATCTCAACGGTTCGGGTGCGCAACGTCTGCCCACGCGCATTCAATCAGCCGATCCGACCGGCTACTTCGCCCGCAAACGTTCGATGCTCGCTGCTGCCGTGACCATGACCATGCCCGCCACTCCCATGCTCTTCATGGGCCAGGAGATGCTTGCCACCCAGCAGTTCGCTGACAACAGCCCGCTTGATTGGTCGCGCACGATCACGTACTCGAACGTCGTTAATTTCTACCGCGACCTCACTCATTTGCGCCGCAACCTTGACGGTGTGAGCCTGGGCCTGACTGGTCCAAACGTGACCAGCCACGTCGTTCGCAATGATGCGCCGTGGAAATTGCTCGCGTTCCATCGCTGGGGCGCCGGCGCGAACGATCAGGTGATGGTGATCATGAACTTCACCGCCAACAGCATCCCGAGCTACATTATCAACACCTGGCCGGTGAGCGGCAAATGGTACGTGAACTTCAATTCAGACTGGACGAGATACGGCAGCGACTTCGGCAACTACGGCAGTTCCGTGGTCAACGTCACCGGCGGCAGCGGTGAAATTGCCATCGGGCCGTACAGTGTGTTGATTCTATCGCGGCAGGCCCATCCCGATCTGGATTCGGACGGTGACGGGTTGCTCAACGGCTGGGAACAACAGTACTTTGGCGACCCGCTTATTGCTGTTGCCAACGACGACGACGATCTGGACGGCGCAAGCAATTTGCAGGAACAAGCAGCCGGTACAAATCCCAATTTGACTGGTTCTGTTCTGAAGTTTACGGAAATCCAATCAACAGTTGGCAATCTGACACTGCGTTGGATAGGCGGACAAACAGCGCGCCAAGTTGTCCAGCAATCCAGCAACTTGAGCGGGCCATGGACATCCATTTTTACCAACCCACCACCTACTGCCGTCATGAACTCGCTCAATCTTTCGAATCTGGTCAGCTCACCACGCTTCTATCGGATTCAAGTGTTGCCATGATGGATGGAAGCTCCAGTGGTGACTTCGTGCCTTCGTTCCTTGAAGTGCATGTGCAGTGGTGAGTTTTTGTTACGCCGGTGACGGGGAGTTTAGCGCATTCACAGTCGTTTCAAGGCTGCCAACATCAGAAAGGTTCAGCATTTGAACGCCCGTACCGATGCGCTTCATGAATCCGGTGAGTGCCGCGCCCGGGCCGAGTTCGATGAATCGTGTGAAGCCTTGTGCGAGCAGGTAACGCATGGATTTCTCCCATTGCACCGAGGACGTAACCTGCTCGATCATTCGCGCCGTGATTTGATCCACCGTGGTGTGCGGTTGGGCGGTGACATTGGAAATCACCGGCACGGCAGGCGTGGAAAGTTTTGCCTTGGCGAGTTCGGCCTCAAGTTTTGGCTGGGCGCCGGCCATGAGCGGCGAATGATACGCTCCGGCGACGGGCAGTGGAATGGCGCGTTTGGCGCCCCTGGCTTTGGCGAGATCAACAGCCTTGAGAATTTTTTCAACCTCGCCGGAGATCACGAGCTGGCCGGGACAATTCAGGTTGGCGAGAACCACACCCGCCTCGGCGCACACTTCCCGGGTTGGAGTTTCATCAAGACCGATGACCGCAGCCATGCCGCCTTTCGTGGAATCGCAGGCTTCCTGCATGAAGCGACCGCGCTGGCGTACGACACGGAGGCCATCCTCAAAACTCATGGCTCCCGCAGCCGTCAGTGCGGTGAATTCGCCGAGGGAAAGACCGGCGGTGGCGTGAAATTGCAAAGAGGGAACACGTTCCTTCAACAGTTGAAACGCAACCCAGCTCACGAGGAAAATCCCCGGTTGTGCGTTCTCGGTTTTCGTCAATTCCGAATCGGGGCCGTTGAAGCAAATGGAGGCAAGGTCGTAGCCAAGCGCGACATTGGCGCGATCAAACCATGTCTTGGCGATGGGGAATGTCGTGGCAAGATCGCGGCCCATGCCGACGACCTGCGCGCCCTGTCCTGCAAACAGCAATGCGGTTTTGCTCATGTCGGTGCAGATTGAAACATGAACGGCGCGCGGGGCGAAAGGAGAGAATTTGTTTAAGGATTGTGCGGGGCGGGCATGGAGCGGCACCCCTTACAGCCCCAGATTTCAATTCGCCGGCGTAACTACGCGGTAGTAACGCTGCGATTTCACCAGCGGGTCGGGATAGACCATGTTAGTACGGTGGGCTGTGAAATTGGCGAGTGATTGCCAGTTTGAAAGGTTGCCTGAGTACTCCACGGTATAAGTCGCACCGGTGACAGCGTTGAAGGAGAGCAGAAATTGAGGCGATGAAATGCCGGCGGCGAGCAAGGCGGATTCTGGCGAGCCTTCACCAAGCCGGACGCGGTAAAAACGGCTCGCATCCTCCAGAGTGTCAAAGACCGTTGAGTTGGTTTCCATTGCGATCAAGTTTGAAAGCGTGACCCAGGAAACGGCGGGGAGATTCGTGGTGTATTCGACGGCGTAGCTGCCACCGGGTGTTGTGTTGAAAGAAATGGCAAATGAGCTTGGACGGATGGAGCCTTGCAAGACTGTTTCCGGAAGCGCGACGGTGAGCAGGGCGTTGGAGCTGACAGCCACACCGGCCGCGTTGCTGACCTGGACCGAGTACAAACCGGCGGCGGCGAGCGGGACGGCGGGCAATGAGAACAGGGCATTGGTGGCTTCGGGAACGTCGGCGCCTTCGTGCTGCCACTGATAAGTCATCGGTTCGGTCCCGGTCGCACCGACTACAAGAACGAGTGGTGTTCCCGCAGTCACGGTCTGGCTTTGAGGCTGGTTCGTAACTGAAGGGGGGATGAGAACGGTGAGCAACGCACCCGAACTGGTGGCGGCCCCGAGCAAATTGGTGACGACAACTTCATACATGCCCTCGTTGGTAAGTTGCACGGAGTTGATCGTAAGGGATGCGTTGGTGGCCAGGTCAATGTTGGTGTCGTTGAACCGCCACTGATAAGCCAGTGGTGACATGCCGGTGGCGTTGACAGCCAATGTGACATTGGCACCGGCAACCACTGTGGCGTCCTGGGGTTGCAATGTAATTGTTGGAGGCACGTCAACGGCAGGAGCGAATACACTGATGCTGTTGGTGAATGCGGGCACGAATGCCGGGCGGTTGCTGATGGTGCTTCCTTCACCGATGAAAACCTGGATTTGGAGCTGTAGATCGGATTTACCGCTCAGGCCAAGTTGCACCTCGCCCGTGATGGGATCATAAACAGCATTGGTCAATTGCGCGGTCCGCGTGGCGCGAACATACTGGCAGGCATAATCAATCGTCACGTATTGAGGGTTGTAGCCGGCGATGCCATTGGTGATGCCTTGCAGGATGGAGCGCCAGTTGTTCGTGGTGATGGGCCCGGTACCGGCCATCGAACCATTGTCCACAGTCGGATAGAAGAAATAGTCGTGCGTGAAAAGCGTGGCCATCGCCATGCTGTCGAAGCCGCGTTTCAACTGGCGCACGCCCATAGCGACACTGTTCGTCACGTTGTTGTCCGGACACCATTCGGCACAAGCAGAGTCATCCCGAATTTCGGTGTAACAATTGAAGAATTGGCCGTTTAGTTCGGGGTGATTGGGAATTGGTAGAAAATCCGCATAGAAAAATGGATAAACGCTCTGGCCTTCCAATGGAGTTTCATAGAGGCGGTAGGGTCCGGCCACAAGCCACGGCGCCCCAGGTGTGGTGTACTCGACCTGGCCGGGAATAATCTCAATCGAAGTGAACTCAACGCCCAAAGCTTTTAGACCGGCAAAGATATTGGTCCCCACCTCCGAATAATGCGGACACATCGTCCTGGCGTGAGGAATCCCGTTGGTTTGCAGCCATTGCGTGCCGACCGCGAAATTCTGGGCCATTGTGTCGTCCGGCCAGCCTTTCTTGCCGATGTGATCGAAATAGAAGAAACTGCCGCCACCGCATCCTTGGGAATGAATCGAGGCCGTGGCCTGTCCGTTTGTGACCGCGTTCCGGATGACGCTGATCTCGTCCTGATCCAGACAATTGTAAAACAGTTCCAGATGAAGTTTGAACCCTGTCTCCGTCGCAATGCGCACCCAATTGGTCAACGCCGTGGAACTCGATGCCGCCGCCGTGGGACCTGCCACATCATCCACACGCATCACAACGTGGTTTGGCATTCCGCGCAGCACGAATGGTTTTCGCGCAGCCCAAACCAGGCTGCGCCACACCAGATCATCCAGTCCTGCCATCGGACCCTTTACCGCCATTGTCATCCAATTGTAACCGCCCCACTGCACGGCGCGACCCTTGCCGTGGGATGTCACCATGACCAGGGGATTCGTGCCGCGCAAAGCCAGTGCGGTAACGTTGGTCGGAAAAGTCAGGCCCGCCAGAACCAGATTGCTGCGGATGGAAACGGAGACATTCGTAGAATGAAGTGCTGTGATGTAATGCAACTGATTGCTGCCCTCGGTGGCCGGAAAAGTGATGGCATTGGAACTGACTGAATTGCTGGAGTAGGTGAAACCAAAAATGTCCTGAACGAATGTGTAGTTGGAACTGACGACACCACCCGAAAGAGAATGGTCAAAATTCACCAGTCCGACTCCGTTCGAAACGGCGAGCGAGAGCTCGATTTGCGCCGCGGTATCAAAATAAAGGTGGTTAGTATCAAGCTCACGATGGCCGATGATGATGAGCGCGTGTTGCGCGATGTTTGTGGAGACGGCGCTGGTTTTAATATCAATCACCGAATAAGGCACACCGAAGTTGTTGAGGTAGGGCTGGATGTTGTTTCGGAAATCCAGATAGCGTGAACTGGCGGAGTTGACGATGACCAATGCGTCTGCACGCATCGGATCGGTTGGAGGAATACTTACGGCAAGAAGCGCAGGAGGGCTGCTTGTTACGCTTCCTGCAATATTACTCACTACTACATCGTAGTTTCCAGTGTCGTTCGTCCCCGCAGGAGAAAACGCCAGCACATTGTTCGTCTGGCCGTCAAGCAGCACGCCGGCTTTGCGCCATTGATAACTCAATGGCGCGGTCCCGGTCGCCATCACGCTCAAACTCACTGTCCTGCCTGCACTCGTCGTCTGGCTTGCCGGCAGAACTGTAATCACAGGCGGTACGTTCACGGTAAGAAGAGCTGGCGGACTGCTTGTCACACTTCCAGCCACATTGCTCACCACCACGTCGTAGCTCCCGGCGTCGTTTGTCGTCACTACCGCAATGCCCAACACATCGTTTGTCTGGCCGTTGAGCGGCACGCCAGCTTTGCGCCATTGATAATTCAATGGTGCAGTCCCGGTCGCCGCCACGCCGAAACTCGCTGCCGCACCCTCGTCCGTGGTCTGGTTTGTCGGCAACGCAGTAATCACCGGTGGCACATTCACGGTAAGAAACGCAGGCGGGCTGCTCGTGACACTTCCGGCTACGTTGCTCACCACCACGTCGTAGCTCCCGGCGTCGTCTGTCGTCACTACTGCAAAGGCCAGCACATTACTCGTCTGGCCGAGCGGCACGCCGGCTTTCCGCCACTGATAGTTCAATGGCGCGGTTCCAGTCACCGTCACGCTCAAACTCACGGCCGTACCTGCACTCGTCGTCTGGCTTGCTGGCAGAACTGTAATCACCGGCGGCACGTTCACGGTGAGAAGCGCGGGCGGGCTACTCGTGACGCTTCCAGCCATGTTACTCACCACCACGTCGTAGCTTCCGGCGTCGTTTGTCGTTACCATCGCAAAGGCCAGCACATCGTTCGTCTGGCCGGTGAGGGGCGCGCCAGCTTTGCGCCATTGATAACTCAATGGTGCAGTCCCGGTCGCCGCAACGCTGAAACTCGCTACCGCACCCTCGTTCGTGGTCTGGTTTGTCGGCGACACAGTAATCACCGGTGGCACATTCACGATAAGAAACGCAGGCGGGCTGCTCGTGACGCTTCCAAACGTGTTGGTCACCACCACGTCGTAATTGCCTGAGTCATTCGTCGTCACTGAAGAAAACGCCAGAATGTTGCTGGTTTCCCCGCTTATCGGCGACCCATCCTTGTGCCATTGATAACTCAACGGTGCAGTCCCGGTCACCGTCACGTTGAAAGTCACAGCCGAACCCAGATTCGTTGCCTGGCTTTGCGGCGACACGACAATTACTGGAGGGATATTGAGTTCGTACACCGTCAGGCTCGCAGGTGGAGTGCTTGTCACACTCCCGGCCACATTGCTCACCACCACGTCGTAACTCCCGGCGTCGTTTGTCGTCACAATGGAAAACGCCAGCACATTACTCGTCTGGCCGTTGAGCGGCTCGCCAGCTTTGCGCCATTGATAACTCAATGGTGCGGTTCCGGTCGCCGCCACGCTGAAACTCACTGCCGCGCCTTCGTTCGTTGTCTGGCTCACCGGGAATACCGTGATCGCCGGTGGCACGTTTACGGTAAGCAGCGCAGGTGGAGTGCTTGTCACGCTTCCAGCTACATTGCTCACCACCACGTCGTAGCTCCCGGCGTCGTTTGTCGTCACAATGGAAAACGCCAGCACATTACTCGTCTGGCCGTTGAGCGGCTCGCCAGCTTTGCGCCATTGATAATTCAAAGGGGCAGTCCCGCTCGCAGTCACGCTAAAGCTCACTGCCGCGCCCTCGTTCGTCGTCTGGCTTACCGGCAATACCGTGATCACCGGCGGCACATTAACGGTAAGAAATGCAGGCGGGCTGCTTGTCACACTTCCAGCCACATTGCTCACCACGACGTCGTAGGTTCCAGCATCGTTCGTTGTCACAACGGAAAACGCCAGCACATTGCTCGTCTGGCCGTTGAGCAGCACGTCAGCTTTGCGCCATTGATAGCTCAATGGTGCGGTTCCGGTCGCCGCCACGCTGAAACTCACTGCCGCGCCTTCGTTCGTTGTCTGGCTCACCGGGAATACCGTGATCGCCGGTGGCACGTTTACAGTCAGCACCGCAACAGCGCTGGTTGCTGAACTCAAGGAATTGGTGACCACGGCTGCGTAATTGCCGGCATTTGTGGTTTGGATATTCGTCAGAATCAGGTTTGGGTTTGTCGCGCCGGAAATGTTGGCTCCATTAAACTGCCACCGGTAGCCCAGTGATCCGAAACCCGTGGCCGCAACCGAGAAAGTGACGTTGCTTCCAATGCTTGCCGTCTGGCTCGCGGGCTGCGTCGAGATACTGACCGATTTGCATTTGCCCGCTGCACCAGCCGCGAAGACGGCGGCGATTTCATTTGAAGTCAGCGCACGATTGTAAAGTGTGACTTCGTCCAGATTACCCTTCAGCTTTCCATCCCAGAAGGATTGCCCTGAACTGCCAAAGAAGAGCGGAAGAGTCCCGTAATTCTGGGCGAAGGTGACGTTGGTCTGACGCTGAAGCTGGCCGTTGACGTAGATCTGGAGAAAATTCGACCCGCGTAAACCAGCCACATGATACCAGACACCGGTTGTCACCAACGTGGAGGAGGAGACGTCCACAGCCTGTCCGCTGGACGAGGTGACGGCAAAATTAAATACGTCGCCGCCCGCGAGTCTAGATTTGCTGAGTGCGAAGCCCTCGAAATCACTGGAACGGGTGTTCTGTTTGAAGACGATGTATTGTTGTCCCGGGCCGGCGTTGCCGGCGGAATCCAGACCGGTGAATCGCACCCACGCTTCTATGGTGAGATTTGTCGGTTTCAACGCCGGTGAATCGGGAACCTGAACATAGCCGTTTGTACCGTCGAAACTGAATGCGTTGGCCACCATCCCTGCGGCCCCTGCTGTCGCGCCACCTTGAAGAGCACCATTGTTGCCGCCTGCAACATCAACGGCGGCGCCGTCACCCGGCCACCAAGAGACAATGTTGGTTGGGTTGGGAAAGCAATCCGCCATTCCTGATGAAATACCGAGACGCCAAGCAAGGCCAAGCAGCAGCAGGCTGCCTGCCCACCGCCCTATAGTTTTGTATGAGAAAATAGATCGCGCTCGACCCATAGACATGAAATGCCTGGCCATGTAATTCAAATGGTAATCCGATGTGGCCTGGATTCATTAAGGCCATCAAGGAGCAAGATCATAGCACAAAAGTGATCAAAGTCTTTCGGGTAGAGTACTGACAGAAAACCGGGTTGTTACGTATAAATTGCGTTTGATTGCCATGCTCATTGGAAATCTGGGAAAAGGTTCAAAGGTTGCGCTTCGATGAGACTTCCAGCCAACAGAGATTCGCCGCGCAAGACCGGATGGAACCAAAACATGGCAAAGGTGGCGGAATGTTCCGCCACCCTCCATTCTGTTTCTTGAAAACCTGTCGGATCAATTCTCACCATCAGGAGGAGGAGGCCCGCCGCGACCCGGTCCATGCGAAGGACGATCCTGTCCGCCGGGATTGCCAGGACCACCAGGGCCACCGGGGCCGCCGCGCATATTTTGAGGCCGCAACTCTTCCATCGTGAGTTTTCCGTCGCCGTTTTTGTCCAGTGTCCTCAATGCCTTGCTTGCATTCGCGATTTCAGTTTCATCAATCACCCCGTCGTGATTTGCATCGAGTGCGTTGATCAACGGTGGAACTGGACGTTGGCCTTCAGGTGGCTGACCACCGGGATTTTGCTGCCGATTTCCTGGTCGCTGACCTGGCGGCCGACGCTGGCCGTCACCCGGCCCGTCGTTTTCACCCTGCTGCAATCGCGGGCCGCGAGGTTGGCGGGGTTGATCGGCGTCCTGCGCCATGAGATTTGCCGCCGGCAGCGAAAGTGCCAGGGCCATCAAGAGACTTGCGGAGTATGTTTTCATGTTTGTTCTTTCTTGTTGTTGCCGTCGCACAATGCGCTGGCTTCACAGGTAAGAGACTCCGGCCATGTTAAGACCGTGTGTGGGCGGACAGGGATTTTTGTAAAGGAAATGTAAAAGTTAGAAATCTGTTGTTCTGTTCTGTTAATCTTCGCTTCAGATGAACAAATCATTGTCATCCTCAACACCAGTTCCGGTATCCCAGCCGGGTCGCACGCGTGTTCTTGTGGTTGATGATGATAAAAAACTCTGCCGGCTTATCGGCGACTATCTCACGCCCATGGGCTACGATGTCTCTGCCGCACACACCGGCCCTGATGGTGTCGAACGCGCCACCAGCGAACCTTGGCACGCCATCATCCTCGATCTCATGCTGCCAGGGTTGGATGGATTTGAAGTGCTCAAGCGGATTCGCACGAAATCAGACGTGCCTGTGCTCATGCTTACAGCGCGTGGTGAAGAATCGGATCGCATTGTTGGGCTCGAAATCGGCGCAGATGATTATCTGCCGAAAACTTTTTCCACCCGCGAATTGCTCGCGCGCTTGCGGGCGGTCACGCGTCGCTCGACTAGAATTGCATCAAAGTCCGGTGACGCTGCCTCCGATCCAGAGATAGTTGTTGGCAAGCTGCGCGTGAGTCCTGACACGCGTACCGCAGTGCTCGGCGACGAGCCGCTCACCCTCACGCCGGTGGAGTTTGATCTACTCGCCAGCCTTGCCCGTGCGCGTGGTCGCGTGAAAACCCGCGAAGCGTTGCTCGAGGAAATTCGGGAGCGCGATTACGAAGTGTTCGACCGCAGCATTGATGTTCACATTTCCGGCCTGCGCAAAAAGCTCGGTGACGATCCCCGCGAACCGCGTTTCATCCGCACCCTTCGCTCGGCTGGTTACATGCTCATAAACCCTGATGAATGAAACCACGCTTTCCTCTCTCCGTAAAAATCCTGCTCTGGTTCTTTTTGAATCTCATCTTGCTCGTGCTCGTGGGTTTTGTTTTGTTGCGCGGCCAATTCCGGTTCGGACTCGACATGCTCGTGAGTGGTCCTGGAGGTGAAAAGCTTCAAGGTCTGGCCAACGTCATCAGCGCAGAACTGGGTGAGCGCCCTCGTGAGGAATGGAACGCCATTCTAAAACGGTTTGGTGACGGCTACGGCGTCCAACTCGTGCTTGCACGCCCAGATGAAACCATTGTCGCCGGGGAATTGGCAGAGTTGCCTCGCGCAGTTCTCGATCGTTTGCGCGAACGCCCGTCGCCAAACATGTCGCAACAGTTGAACGGTTCGCAGCGGGACAATGTGCGCGGCCCCGGTGGCGAGCCGGAACGCTTCAACGAACGTCCTCGCCATGAAGGGTTTGATCCCGACAACGTCCGTCCACGCGATCTGGAACGACTTGATCCCAGCCGCCTCGGGCCGCCAGGTCAAATCCCGCCGCGTATGGACAGGCAATTCAACAATCCACCGCCGCAGCCACGGCCTCGATTCATGGTTCGCACGACCAACCCGGTGAAATACTGGGCGGGCATTCCGTTGCCGCAAAACGGTCCACAACGACCCCAGCCCCGCCTCACTTTGCTCGCCGTGTCTGATTCGCTTCGGGGTGGCGGTTTGTTGTTTGATTTCACCCCGTGGTTGATTGCGGCGGCGGCTGTGCTGGTCATCTCCGTCCTGTTCTGGTTGCCGCTGGTGCGCGGCATCACATGCGCAATTTCACAGACGACCCGCGCCACGGAGGAAATCGCCGAGGGTCGCTTCGGCGTGCTCGTGAACGACAAACGCTCTGACGAACTTGGAGTGCTCGCCGCCGCTGTGAATCGCATGGCTGCACGACTCTCCGGTTTTGTCAGCGGTCAGAAACGGTTTCTCGGCGATACCGCACATGAGCTCTGCGCGCCTATCGCCCGGATGCAGATCGCGCTCGGTATTCTCGAGGAGCGCGCCGAGGAAAAACATCAGTCTTACGTGGACGACGTGCGCGAGGAACTGCAGCACATTTCTCATCTCGTTAATGAACTGCTTTCTTTTTCCAAGGCTGGATTGCGTCAGCAACCCACTGCGCTTCAATCCGTGGCCCTGGTGGAAATAGCACGCCGCGTTGCGGAGCGGGAGGGCCGCAGTGGTGCGGTGATCGAGGTGAGCGTGGATGAGAACCTCCGTGCGCAGGCCGAACCAGAATTGCTCGCACGCGCACTCGCAAATCTAGTGCGCAATTCCATTCGCTACGCAGGAGAATCCGGTCCAGTGCGAATCGTGGCCGGAAGTGAATATGGTAAAACGTTCCTGACCGTCAGTGATAACGGCCCAGGTGTGCCGGAGGAAGCTTTGCAAAGGATCTTTGATCCGTTTTATCGTGTTGAAGAATCTCGCAGCCGTGACACCGGCGGTGTTGGTCTTGGCCTGGCAATTGTCAAAACCTGTGTGGAAGCCTGTGGCGGCACGGTGTCTGCCCGGAATCGCGAGCCAAACGGATTGGAAGTGCGGATACTTCTTCAAGCATCCTGAGCAGGAGCGGTGCTGCTTGCGGTTGATCCAGTCGCTGTGTTGGATCGAGCGTCCAGAAAAGATTTCAACTCTGCTGCCGCCTTGCCACCGAAGCCGGTCACCCTGGCAATTTGCTCAAGCGTGGCTGTTCGTAATCGTTGCACCGATCCAAACTTTTTCAGCAACGCCGCTTTGCGCTGTTCGCCGATGCCGGGGAAATCATCCAGGATGCTTTCGGAGATTTTCTTGATGCGAAGCTGCGCATTGTAGGAGTTGGCCACGCGATGCGACTCATCGCGCACGCGCTGGAGTAGTTTTACAGCGGGATGATCGAGGCCGAGTCGCAGCGGTTTGCTTTCGCCCGGGCGATGAATCTCCTCAAATTCCTTGGCAAGTCCGATGACGGGAATTTGCTTCAGACCCAGTTTTGCTAGTTCGGCGCATGCCGCGTTAAGTTGCCCTTTGCCGCCGTCGATCAGAATCAGATCGGGAAACGAAGATGGAGATTGGGGTATGACTGATGGCGCGGTGACTTTGGACTTTTGGTTTTGGACTCTGGGTTTGCTTTTGAATGCCTTGCTCGTCTCTTTTACCAACGTCCGCAACTCGTCCACAATCGCCCGATCACCCTCGTCGCGGATTTCAACTTTGGACTCCGGACTCTGGACTCTGGTCTCGTTCAGCACCCGCGTGTATCTGCGCCGGATGACCTCGGCCATGGAGGCAAAATCATCCTGACCTTCAACCGATTTGATTTTGAAGCGGCGATAGTTTGCGCGGTCAGGCCGGCCATTCTTGAAACTTACGAGCGACGCCACGGCGAACGTGCCGCTGATGTTTGAGATGTCGAATCCTTCGATGCGCTGCGGAGGCGCGGGAAGGTCGAGAATTGTCGCGAGGGCGGCGAGATCGTTTTCCGGGTTGATCGAGAGAGGAAGCGAGTAGGGGATGCGCGCGAATTTCTCCGTGCGCTTCGTGGTGCGCTCAAGGTCCTGGATCATGTCGCGCAGTCCGGCGGCCTTTTCATAATCCCGGGCGGTCGCCGCCTTGCGCATTTCCGTTTCGAGTTGGTCCCGCATTTCATGACATTGCCCATCGAGGAAATCGCACGCCGCACGAACCTGGTCTCGGTATTGATCCAAGGTGACATTGCCAATGCATGGCGCAGTGCAGTGCTTGAGGTGCGCGTAGAGACAATGCTTGTAGTCTGCTTCGCCCGGCGTGAACACGCGGCAGCCCCGCAGGTTGAACTGCTTTTGCACAAGCGCCAGCGTGTTGCGCAACGCGCCGGAATTCACGAACGGCCCGAAGTAACGCGCGCCATCGTCCTTTCTGATGCGCGCAAACACGAAGCCCGGAATCGGATCGTTGAGATTGATCTTCACCATCAGATGACGCTTGTCATCCCGGAAGCTGATGTTGTAGCGCGGGTGAAACTCCTTGATCAGCTTGCTTTCGAGCAGCAACGCCTCCGGCTCGCTCTTGACTGTGTGAACATCGAAATCATGAATGGCTTCGACGAGCGCATTGAATTTCAAGTCCCAGCCCATGCGCCGCGAAGGATGAAAGTACTGGCTGACGCGCTTGCGCAGATCGAGCGCCTTGCCAACGTAGATGACCGTGCCGAAACGATCCTTGTGCAGATACACGCCGGGCTTGTGCGGTAGCGTGCTGAGTTTTTTTCGGATGTGATCGGATACCGGCATGGCGTTGAAGTTACAGGTTCAGCGTCCGAAGTTCAAAGTTGCAAGTTCGGATCGGACGGCCTGCGGAAATCCTTGTCCCCGCCCCCAGACTCGCAATAATTCCCGGCATGATGAGATGGCGATTTGAGTGGTTGTATCGTTTCGGGCTGGCGCTCTTTGTGGGCATTGCCTTTTGGGCCTGCTGGTCCACTGCGCAGGAGACGCCGGCGACAAACAAGGTTTCGGCGGAAGTGGCGTTCCAGGGAGGCCAGACCAACGCGCTCACTTCGTCGTTGTCGAACGTGGCGTTTCTTCAACATGACATTTTCGGAGTTCCGAGCTGGAAGTACCTCGCATTCCTCATCTACATCGTCATTGCATTTTATGCCGCAAAGCTTGCCGACCTGCTCACCGGCGTCTGGCTCAAGCGTTGGACGGCAAAAACTGAAACCCAATACGACGACCTGATCCTCGACTTGTTGCGCGGTCCGGTGAAGGTGGTCGTGTTTGTCATCTTCCTGCATGTCGGTCTGGGCGTGTTCGACTGGCCTCCGCGCGCGGCACTCTATCTTTCCCGTGCGCTTACCGTCGTCATGGCTTGCTCCATCACCTACGTGGCATTGAAGGTCGTGGACGTCTTGCTTGGGCTCTGGCGGACAAAGTCCGCGTCATCCGAGGACAAATTGTTTGCCGAACATCTCTTCCCAGTGCTCCGCAAGACGCTCAAGGTCGCGATTGTCCTCGGCGCTGCGCTGATTACGGCGGAGAACATGCAGCTTGAGATCAAGGCCCTGCTCGCCGGCCTGTCTGTGGGCGGTCTCGCGCTGGGTCTCGCTGCACAGGACACGGTGGCCAACCTGTTCGGGGCCGTGTCCATCCTGCTCGACAAACCATTTCACGTCGGCGACCGCATCAGAGTGGACTCAGTTGATGGCACAGTGGAAACCATCGGCCTGCGCAGCACACGCGTGCGCAGTCTGGACGGACATCTCGTCACCGTGCCAAACAAGATCATGGGCAATGCCATCATCACCAACATCACGAGACGCCCCATCATCCGCACCGAACTCAACATTGGCCTCACCTACGACACCACACCGGAAATGGTGAAGCGCGCGACGGCCATCCTGGGAGAGGTCTATCGGGCACATCCCAAGACGGGCGAACTCATCATCAGCTTCAACAAGTTTGCCGACTCTGCACTGAACATCTTTGTCGTCCATGTGTGGAAAGGCGCGGACAACCCCGAATACTTTGCCGGAATGCAGGAATTGAATTTGGAAATCAAACGCCGGTTCGACGCGGAGAAGATCGAATTTGCATTCCCGACGCAGACGGTTCATGTGAAGCAGGGGTGAAACCCAGTTCACGGTTCAATGTTCCGAGTTCCGGGCTTTTTGACTACGCCGGCAAAGCGCAGCGACGACGGCGCTTTCGCACAACGAAAGACACTGCAATTCTCTGCGTCTGAAAAGCGATGTCGCGCTTTGCTTGCCACCACACTCCAAAAAATCAGCCTGCCAACTCGAAACCGTTTGTTGACACAGATGAACGCTTGAATTAGAACCAGCGCTACCGCCTATGAAACGTTTAATCTGTTTCTTAATTATTTTGATTTCTTGCTGTTTGACCTCCTTGTATATCGGCTATCACTTTGGCTTCATGGTTGGCGGAAAGCGCGTAACGACAACTCGCGCCGTAACTCTCACAGGTGACTTATTTGTATTACAGAAGCTGAGAACGGGCGACTTTTCCAACGCGACCTCTGAATTGGAATACGCTTGCTTTGTGAATTCGGTAGATGTGCTTTCAGACGCAGGTTGGCGGATTCCATCGCGACGAAAGGTTGTGGTCCCCCTATTGAAAGCATATCGCCAGACTTACCGGACGAATCAGACGGATTGGAAGCCAGTGGAGCGGGAGTTGGAAGCTTTGCTAAAACAAGAGCCGTGAGAGTGGCCTTAGCCGTTTGCTACACGCCACTCAGTTGTTCGTCGGATCACTTCCCCACCAACAACTTCACCCCCACCAATACAATAAACGCCCCAAAGCCTCGCTTGAGGTTTTCTGCCGAGATTTCCTTCGTCAGCCACGCGCCGAGATAGCTGCCGGCAATCGCCAGCGGTGCGAGCGCCAGTGCCGTGCGCCATTCGATGTTGCCCTGCTGCGCGTGTTTCCACGAGCCCATCAGCGCCGTCGGGATGATGACCACCAGCGATGTGCCGATGGCCTGTTTGATGTCGCGGATGGGCGGGCTGAGGAGCAGCACCATGGCCGGCACCATCACAATGCCACCGCCCACGCCAAAGAGCCCGCTGGTGATGCCGCTGACCAGCCCGATGATTGCCGCGATCAAAAAGTGCATTGCTGCTTTATGGCCGGAACCTCAGACTCTGACAAGTGAAGGTTTCAGTGCCGTGATTGACCGGCCTGCAAGCTGCACGTATTCTTTCCACGGCCCAAAAGGCAATCTATGTTACGCGATCCGTCATGGGTTAAAGCCAGAATCGCCGCACGCATCCTGCTTCGCGTGGGGTCTGGTAGCGTGTCGGCACGCGATGCCCGTCTGGCGCGGAGATTCGCAGAAGATGCAGGCGTGACGGACCGGCTGATTGATCAGGCGTTGGCGTCACTCTGCGCAGGTCGGTTGAACCAGAACTACCATGATATCCTTCGATCAACCCTGGCGTCCGCAGCTTGATTGGTCAGCGCCAGCGGGACGGGTTCTGGACCAGCTTGTTGACGCCCTGCCCACAAGCCGCAACTGGGAAATCATCGTCTTTGGTTCGTCGCCGCTCCAACTCGGCGTAGATCCGCGCTTTTTGAGCGGTGACGTAGATGTGATTTCGGATCAGGACATCACAGCCTATTGTGAGCAGGCCAAATTGCTAAAAGGTCAGGCCGCGATTTACATCGAACCTTGCACGGTCGCAGCGTTCACGGCCAGCCCCGATTGGTTTGTTCGCGCGTTTCGCTGTGAACGCCGTCATGTGACGTTCACCTTTCCGCATCCGATTGACATTTTGGTTTCCAAGATCAAGCGGCTTGAAGAAAAAGACCTTCGCGCCTTCCGCTTGGTGAGGGAGAAAACCGGTCATCCGAGCGAAGCAGAAATGGTCCACGCATTGCAACGTGTGGTGGATATTTTCCGACCGGACTTCGACGAGGAGAGTGTTGGCAATCCTGCTTACAACACCCAGGTGCTCTGGCGTGAATTGTTCGGCAAAGAGATTGATGTGTCTGCAATCATCATCGCACCCGTGCTGGCAGAGCGACGACGTGCCTATGGTGATGAAGCCAAAGGATTGAAAGAAAAACTCTCCGGCATCAAGCCGTCCCAGTGAAAACTCCCTTTCGCGGCCTCACCGCAATTCTCTACAAGGAATTCCTCGTGGTGCTGCGCGATCCTTTCACGCTGTTCTTCATGATTTTTCCTCCGCTGGTCGAGATGATCGCCTTCGGTTACGCGCTGGACACGGATGTGAAGAACATCGCCACGATCGTCCTGGATGAGGATCGCACAACGGAGAGCCGGGAGATTGTTCAGCAGTTCCAGAACACGGGCACGTTCCGCGTGGTGGGCGAGGCGACGAGCGTGACCGAACTCGCCGATCTCATCCGGCGTGGCAAAGCCCGCGTGGGCGTACAGATTCCGTCGGGCTTCACGCGCAATCTGGCCGCCGGGCGCAGCGCGAAAATCCAGGTGCTCATTGATGGTTCAAACTCCAGCATCGCATCGTCTGCGCTCAATACCTCTCTCAATGTCGGCTTCCGCAAGGGGCTGCTCACGCTCTCGAAGAAAATCGGCCTGCGCGAACTGCCGGTCGAAGTGCGACCGCAGATTCTCTACAACCCGGAGATGCGCAGCCCGAATTTTTTCCTGCCCGGCGTCATCGGCATCGTGTTGCAGATCGCAACGACATTCGCCACCGCAATGTCGCTGGTGCGTGAGCGCGAGCGCGGAACGCTGGAACAACTGCTCGTCAGCCCGCTGTCCCGCTGGGGATTGATGCTTGGCAAGCTTGTGCCGTATCTGCTGATCGGCAATCTTATGGGCGCATTTTTGTTTATTGTGATGCGCTACGTGTTTCACGTTCCGATTGCGGGCGATATCACAGCGTTGATGGCCGGAACATTTTTTTATGTGTTCTGTCTGCTGAGTCTCGGGCTGCTTATCTCCACCCGGGCGCAAAATCAGATGCAGGCCCTGCAAATGAGCATGATGTTCATCCTACCCAGCGTGTTCTTCTCGGGTTTCATCTTCCCGCGCGAAACGATGCCTGCGATTTTTTACGCGATCAGCACGGTGATTCCCGCGACGTATTACATAGAACTGGAGCGGGCATTGATCCTTCGCGGTGCGAGTCTCGGGGATTTCTGGTTTCACCTCGCGATGCTGGCGGCGATGGGCACGGTGTTGTTCTGCTTGTGTGCGCTGCGGTTCAGAAAGAAAATGGCGTGACGATGGAGACAATGCCAAAACTGAAAACAGTTCTGCTGCGCGGCGCGCGACGGCGTTGTCCGAAATGCGGCAAGGGGCCGATCTACAAACGCTGGCTCACAATGCACGAGAGTTGTTCCTCGTGCGGACTGAAGTATCTCGAAAATCAGGGCGACCTCTGGGGTGTGCTGCTCGCACTGGATCGCGCGCTGTTCATCCTGCCGGTGATCGTGATGATTTATTTCCGGCTCTACAATCCAAACTCGGCATGGTTTATCGTATTCGTCGTGGTGGTATTGGTCGGCTTTATTTTCACCACGCCGCATCGCAACGGCATGGGCTTGGGCGTGGATTACTACATCCGCTGCAAGTTTGGCGACCTTTCGCCGGAAGCACAGCCGCCAAAAACCGACCGATGAACAAATCGAATCGTCCTTCGTCCTCGTCGTCGTCCTCGTGCTCGAATGGATTGGAAACAAATCGAGATCAAGGAGGAGGACGAGAACGAGTTGAGGCTGCTCCGGCGACCCGCCTTCGCCTTCGCCTGACTGCGGCGGCGGAATCCATCGTGCGAGGCGGCCATCCGTGGATTTTTGCCGACAGCGTGCGTGAGCAGAATCGCGACGGAGTGCCAGGCGAACTCGCCGTGATCTTCGACCGTAACGACAAATTCCTCGCGGTGGGTTTCTTTGATCCGGAATCGCCCATTCGCGTGCGCGTGCTGCATGTCGGCAAACCACTGACGATTGACACAGCGTTCTGGCGTACACGGTTGGATGCCGCTGTGCGACATCGTGATGGTTTGTTCGACGAACAAACAACCGGCTACCGGATCATCAACGGCGAGAGTGATGGCTGGCCGGGCCTGGTGCTGGATCGCTACAACACGACGCTGGTGATGAAGATTTACGCTGCGGCGTGGTTGGGACGACTTAAGGAGATTGTTGACCTGATGCGCGAACGATTGCAGCCGGGCCGGATTGTATTGCGACTCAGCCGAAATCTTGAACAACACGCGTTGCCGCGCAGGGATGGTGAGTTGCTGTTCGGCAACCAGGACTACGAAGGAAATGAATCGCCGGTGGTGTTTCAGGAAAATGGTTTGAGGTTTGAAGCCGACGTATTGCGCGGGCAGAAAACGGGATTCTTTCTTGATCAGCGCGAGAACCGGCGCATCGTCGGGACTCTGGCAAAGGGGCGAACGGTGCTGAATGCGTTCAGTTTTTCGGGCGGCTTCTCGCTTTATGCAGCGCGCGGCGGTGCGAAGTCCGTGACCGATCTCGACATCAGCGCGCACGCGCTCGAATCGGCAAAGCGAAACTTCGATCTGAATCAAGGCGATGCGGGCGTGGCGCAGTGCCGGCATGAATCCATTCAAGCGGATGCGTTCGAGTGGGTGGCCGGGAACGCAGCGCGGAAGTTTGATCTGATCGTGCTCGACCCCCCGTCGCTGGCCAAACGCGAATCGGAGCGGGCTGGGGCGATCCGTGCCTATGGCAAACTCGTGGCGGATGGCATGACGCATCTTTCACCGGGCGGGATTCTGGTGGCGTGCTCGTGCTCGGCGCATGTGAGCGCGGAAGAGTTCTTCGGCGCAGTGCGGCAGAGTGCGGCTCAGTCAGGCCGGAAGTTCACCGAACTGCAAACTACGCGTCATGCAGCGGATCATCACGCGACTTTCAAGGAGGCGGATTACCTTAAGGGGATTTACCTGCGCAGCCTCTGACTTGCTATCTGGCAGCATCGGCGATGAGAGCCATCAACGGAATAAGGAGTTTGGGTCCCCGGGCGAGTAGATGATCTCTCCCGGTTGGAAATACGAATTGTCCTCAGCCCCATCAGCTCCGCCGGAACAGGAAGCGCAGCCCGAGCACACGAGTAGAAGTAGCCAACAAAACGCCGCGACTAGGTTTCTCAACCGATATTTTGATTCAAGTGGAAACAGTGTCTTCACTTGCCAAGTTTTGTAAGCTTAAAGTAAGTGAGCCGCAAGTCTCCGCTTAATTCAGTTCTCACGCTACCCTTGTAGTTGAGATGTTCAGGGCTGTCAATGAATGAGGGATTGGAGATTCTCTGGCTTGAAAGAAACTCGCCAGATTACAATTAACGCGTTACGGACGGCTCACCTCGCTAATTTCAAAGAGGCGGCACAAAATTTTACCGAAGCTCAGTTCCGTCCATGAAATCCGAGCCATTGGAAAAACCTCCGCCACCAACCTCTCCACTCATACTGATGGGATGTCACCGGCGTCTGTGCCTGCCAACTGACTGACGTGTCCACATAACCGCTGATGGTCGTACTGCCCAAGGCAGCGTCGGTCGCACCAACCTTTTCTTCAGCAGTGGCTAAGGTTACAGAAATCATCAGCGTCAGCGCACACAAGGAAAGGGTTTTCATAAGCAGCCGTGGATTTCTCATAGCTATTCCCCCGCAGATTTCTGCACGATTACGGATGTCATGGTGAACTTCTATTTTAACCGTTCTCGACTGTCAACGAGGGATTCGAGTTTTCCATTGCACCTGCGTTTCGGAGTTCCCCATCTGATTCCTCTGCCAATCATTCCCCTGCCAACCTCCCCGCGGGTTGGAGCACGAAAAACGAAACCTGGCAGGGGAATGGCGAACACCCATTCAACTTCATGACAACGATCCTCGACATCTGCACGCAGAACACGCGGACTCGGCGGTCCGCGCTCCGGTTTTTCAGAACAATCCGTTCGCCAAAATACCCACCACGCTGAGCGGTCCCTGGTCTTCCAATCCTTCCGTGGCTTTGTCGAGCTTCTGCAACGTGAGCTTGGCGTTCTTGTAGAATTCCTGATCGTTGACGAGCTTGCCTACTGTGCCCTGGCCCTGATTGATCTTTTGCAAAATCTCTTTCAGGTTCGTCATGGAGGCGGTGGTCTCGTTGTAGAGCGCCTCGTCGGTGACAAGCTTGCCGATGGTGCCCTTGCCCGCGTTCACACCTTCAATCACTTTGCGAGCGTCGCCGATGGCGAGTTTGATTTCGTCGCTGGTGCTCTGGAGGTTTGAAACGGTGGTAAGGGCGGTGTTGTAGAGTGCATCGTCGTTGATGAGTTTGCCGACGGTGCCCTTGCCTTCGGCGATCTGGCCGGAGATGGTGCGAAGGTTGGCGATTGTGGTGGTGAGTGGGCCGCTGTTTTGTTTGAGGAAATCGGTGACGGGGCCGAACAGGTTGTCAATCTTGTCGCCCGTAAAACTCTTGGTCAGGTTTTCGACACCCGTGGCGACGTTGTCGAGTTTGGCCATGATGGCGCTGAGGTCGGGTTGTTCGAGAGTGCTGAGGAATGTGTCGTTTTGTACGGGCGATCCCTTGGTGCTGGCGGCATCGAGCGAGACGAAGTTCTGGCCCATCAAGCCAGCGAAATCAATCTTGGCGATGGTGTCAGTTTTTACGGGTGCATCGGCGCGCAGACGCATGGTGATCTTGACCTTCACGCCGTTCGTGGATTCGTTGAGGCCGATCTTTTCGACACGGCCCACTTCGACGCCGGCCATTTTGACGCGGTCGCCAAGCTTGAGTTCCTTGGCGGAATTGAACAAAGCATGGATGCGGATGCCGTGTTGGAATTTTTCAAAGCCACCGATGGTGAACATGATGATGAAGGCCGCGAGCGCGACGAGCGCGACGAACAGGCCGAGCCGGGTTTCGAGTGTGTTTTTCATAGTCGAATCATTCGAGGTTGAAGTCTGCGTTGAGGAAATTCTGGATGACGGGGTGGTGGCTGCGCTTGATTTCGTCAGGCGCGCCGATGGCGATGATGTTGCCCTCGTTAATGACGGCAATGCGATGGGCGATGCCGAACGCGAGGTCGCGGTCGTGCGAGACGACAAGCGAAGTGACGCCGATTCGGCGGTTAAGGTCGCGGATTTCGCGTCCAATCACCACGGCAGACACGGGATCAAGCTCGCTCGTGGGTTCATCGTAAAGGATCAATTGCGGCTCGATGACGAGTGCACGTGCGATGGCGACCCGTTTCTTCATGCCGCCGGAAAGATCACCGGGCGACTTGTCCTCCGTGCCCTTGAGTCCGACGACCTCGAGTTTCTCGGAGACGATGCGGGCAATTTCCTCGGGCGTGTTCAGATTGTGTTCGCTGAGATAGAGGCCCACGTTTTCGCCGACGGTGAGGGAATTGAGCAGCGCGCCGGACTGGAACACGAGGGCCATGCGATGTTTGTCCATGACCCCATCGGCGAGGATGGATTCACCGTTGATAAGTATTTCGCCGGCATCGGGAGTTTCGAGGCCGATGACGTGTTTGAGCAAAACGCTTTTGCCGCTGCCGCTCGGGCCCATGAGGACGAAGATTTCGCCGGGGCGGACTTCCAGGTCAATGCCCTTGAGAACTTCCTGCCCGCCGAAACTGCGGCGGAGTCCGCGCACCTGAACGCTGACGCCCTTTGAGTTTTGTTGGGTTGCGTTGTTCATCAGTCGAGGAGAACGCGTGTAAGGACGTAATCGAAGATCACAATCAACACGATGGAGTTGACGACGGCCTTGGTGACGGAGCGCCCGATGCCGCGCGGGCCGCCGCGTGTGACAAGGCCCTGATGGCAGGAGACGGTACCGATGATGAGCGCGAAACAAAAGCTCTTGAAGACGCCGTGTGCTACATCGCCCACCTCGACAAGTTCGTGCAGCGTCGAGAAAAAGGAACGGAACGGGATGTCAATCTGCGCCGTGGCGGCTGCGACCACCGCTCCGCCAAGCCAGCCGACCAGGATGGAAAAAGTCACGAGCATCGGGAGCGCGATGCCGATTGCGATCACGCGCGGCATGACGAGGTAGTGGACGGGATCAATGTTCATCGTGCGCAGGGCGTCAATCTCCTGATAGACGCGCATGGAGCCGATTTCGGCGGCCATGGACGACCCGATCCGGCCGGCAATGAGAATGGACATCATGATGGGGGCAAGCTCGCGCGCGAGGGAATTGCCGACGAGTCCGCTGACATAATTGGTGAGGCCGCGTTCGACAAGCATCGGACCGGTTTGCAACGCCAGCACTCCTCCGAGGAAGAAGGAGAGAACGCAAACCATCAGCAGGCTGGCATTGCCGATCTCGAACAACTGCTCAAAGACTTTTTTCCGCTGACGCCACGCCAACGGCAGCGCCTTGACCGAGCGCAGAAACAGCAAAAACATTTCGCCAATGTTCTGAAACATAATGGGTGGTCAGTTCGTCGTTTTGCCGGTCAAGTTTGTTCTACTTCCGCCGCCGATGGGAATAAAAAACAATCGCATCTGTCTTGCTTCCGGCGCGGATGAATACTGAAAAAGTCCGAAGAGGAGCGAGCCTTTTTTTGTCGTGGGCGTTCTCTCACCGCGATAAAGATTCCACAGCAACGAGCGGCTGGAGGCGCGGGTGACGGTGTTGGTTTCCGCGCGCCACACCGACCAGACTGGTGAATAGTTTCGTTCGATGCTCTTGCTTGTGGAGAGAAACGGTTCGAGCGGCGCAAAGAACTGGAGGCGGGAACTGCCGTTGAACTCTTCGCGGCGCGTGAACAGCGGCCAGACGTCGGTGCGCTTTTGCGCCCGGCCCGTCTCGGTGTTTTTCTGTTCGGTGTGCGAGTAAACGTAAAGCAACAGTCGCGTGCGGGTGCGGTCCAGAGATTCGACATGGATGCGGTTGCGCTTGTAGAGCAGCCACAGAATCCAGTCGCTCCCGCTCGTGGCGTTGGTGGCATGGCTGTAAAACGGCCAGACGCGACGGGTGAATTTTCCTTCGCCATCCGCTTTGACGATGAGCGGCCACGGCGCATCCACCTCGTGGTATTTTTTGCCGCGATCTTCCGTGATCGTGACACCGAGCGGAGAGCCGTAGCTGGTGGAGTCGCGTTGTGGCGAGCGCAGCCGGCTGTAGAACGGGAGAAACACTTTCTGGTGCTCGGGATTGTCCGTGCCGATGCCGTTTGTGACATTGAAATAGAACGGCCACATCACGAAGCGTCGGTCGTGTCCTGGGATAGATTCGGAATCACCCCAACTGTTGGTCTTGGTGGTCACGTCCTTGTGTTCGGTACCGTAGAACGGCCAGAACTGCCAGCCGCGCAAGCCATCGCCAAACCGGCGGTGAAAGAACGGATAAAGATAATTATAGGTGGTGACGTCACCGCTGCGTGCGGCAAGACGGGAATCAGGAAGATCAAGCAATGGACGTTCGGAGGCAGGCGCGATGCCGGAACGCCGGACTGTTTTCACGTAGAGAGGCCAGAGTGTGAAATCGATTTCACTTTTGAACAGTCGCCCCTTGAGCTGGCCGTGGATGGGAAACAGCGCGGTGTAATTCTGCGAGGGGTCTTCCGAGCGCTGCTGGAAATACAAAGGAAATAGCGTGAAGCTTTTTTTCTTTTGCTCCGCCTGGTTCTGGCCGCCGGAAAAACTGAGGAGCTGGAATAATTGCCAGCGATATTCCGCCCCAAAACGATCGAAGGTCAGCAGCGGATAGGCGAAATCGTATTCCTCGGAGTCGGCGGCGTCATTTTTGACATGGGAGAAGAACGGCGGATAAGCCAGCGTGCGTTCGTCCCCGGCGAGTTGATCATAGAACAACGGCCCCATCGCCTCGGTTCGTGAACCGTCCTGCAAAGTGAGGGAGAAGCGCGCCGCAAACGGTCCGGCGCAGAAGCTTGTTTCAGCGGCAATGGCATTGTTCAGCGGCAGGCCAAACAACAACGAAAGCGCGATTGTCTGAACCGTTCTCGTCCGTGAAATTGCCCAGAGAATCCAAGGCGACAGTAGTGTAGGAATCACACCAGTTATGGGCACGCTTTCATCCTTCGTTTCGGGAACGGGATTCAAGTCACGCAAACAGAGCGATTGACTTTGATTGAGGTTCATTTAGGTTCAAGTGAATTGAGGTTTTTACCTCGGTTCCTCCCGACCCGGTGTCGCTCGTGCATTGACGATGCCGGGTTGTTTTGCATCCACACCCATCGGTTTTCGATTTCGAGTGATCAGATTCAAAATGGCAGGCAGGCAGGTCAACCCTGCGAACATACAGGTCGCAACGCCCGTGGCCATGACGTAACCCAGGCTTTCGATGCCTCGATGCTTCGCCAGCGCCAGACTGCCGAAGCCCGCAATTGTCGTCAGTCCTGAAACGAGCACCGCCTTGCCCGTGCTTTTGGCCAGAATGCTCGGCGTCTGTTCCTCTGCGAAACGGTTCAGGATGTGAATGCCATTGGTGACGCCGATGCCAATGATCAGCGGCAGCATCATGATGTTCGCCGGATTTAACGGAATGTTGAACCAACCCATCACCCCGCCCAGCCACAGCGCCCCAATTCCCACAGGGAGCAACGCCAACACCACCGAACCCGGACTCCGGAAATGTATCAAGACCAGAATGACTATCGCCGCCAGCGAATACAAAGCGGCCTCCTCGTAACTGCGTTTAAGCAGGCTCGTGTATTCGTAAAGCTGCACCGGCGTGCCGGTGATGATTGGGTGGTCATCCCCGTCCGGATCCAACGCCTCGCGAAGTTGCTTCACGAACGCCTCCTGGTGGACGCGTTCCCAAAGGTTCGAGACCGGATAAACCTGCAACAACTGTTTGCCGGTCATGCCAACAAAACGATTGCGCAACGCTGGCGGCAAATCCTGTACACGCAAACCCTCGCGATTGTCCTGGTCGCGCAACGCGTCAAACGTCGCGCCAAGATCGTCAAATAACGCCCGCTGAAACACACCGAGCTTCACGCCATGCGCTTCGACGTCTGCCGGCGACCCCTCGTTCATTTTTTTCCGGCACCGATCAATCGCCTTCCGCAATGTGTCCAACTGACCGGCTATTTCCGGTTCCTCCGCCCGTGCCGCGTCGCGTGCCAGGCCGCAGTAGCCGCCGAGAGAAAATAATGTCCGGCTCAGATCAGGAATTTTCGCAGGCGTTGTGTCAGGAGTCGCAAAATGGAGCGTGGCCAGCGACTCCTTGACCTCACCGATCATCGCGAGTTTCCTCGCCTCGTTCCCGGCCGAAAACCGCGCAATGGAATCCACCTCGGCCACCAGCTTCAGTTTCCGGATTCGCGCCTCGAGCGCCGCCGCTTCCTCGACTGAATCCGCCACCACGGCGGCGAACAACACCGAGCGACCGTTGCCGGCGTTGGTGGAGGCTGCGGTCACCGCATGGATGAGCTTTTCCTCGAATTGCACCGCAGGCAGGCCTGCGCTCTGCATGTGAAGCAGGTTGTAATCGAACGTCACCTTGCGCATGTGCCACCCGGCAAACGCACACGTCACAACTGTCACCACCACCACCAATACAGGCCGACGCAGCCAGATATTTTCGATGCGCTCGCGGTGATCCACCTTTGCGATTTCGTGATCCAGCACGTTCTGGCGTCCCCGCAGCAGAAGCACCGGAAGAAAGGTCATCATCGGGATCAGGCAGATCAACAACCCGCCGCCGCAGATGATGCCCATCTCCTGGATGCCTTTGAAATCGGTGATGCCCATCGCAAGGAACGCGCCCGCCGTCGTGAATGCACCTGTAAAAATTCCCTGACCAGTGAAAACCATCGCCCGCGTCAACGCCTCCTCTTCCGTGCGGCCATGCCTCAGCTCCTCCTCGTACCGAGTCACCAGATGGACGCCAAAATCAATTGCCAGCCCGATCAGGATGGGCACAAACGTGATCGTCAGAATGTTCAAGTGCCCGACTGTCGCTGTTGTGAAAGCCATTGTGTAACCGATGCCGATGATCAGGCTGATCGTGGCTTTTACCGGCCGGCCGGTTTCTTGATAACCGTAAATGAAAATCAGCGCGCACAGGATCAACGACACCACGCTCGCGAGCGTAGAATCCTTCTGCGATTGGTCCATCTCGTCGTGTTCCAATACAGGTTCGCCGGTAAGGCCGACGTTCACACCCGTGACCTCGGCGCGTGTTTCTTCGACGAGTTGGCGAAATCTTTCAACTGCATCCGCGTTGAGTCCCTCCACCACTGCCTGCGCCGTGACGAGGAATATCCGTCCGTTGTCGAACGTGATGTATTCCTGTTGTGCAGTGTCGGTGCCGGGGCTGAACAATGCTGTTACGCCCGGTGACGGCGGCACGCCCGGTCGTCGCAAACAATCCGTGGCTTCGTTGACGATGTGTGTTAGGGCGGGCAGGGCCTGCACAAGGGATGCGTTCTGTGCATTGCTCTCTTGTTTGGCTGACGAGAACTGCTTGTTCACCATCTCGAACAGCGTCACCAGATTCGTCGCACGGGAGAATGGCTCGATGAACGGACGATACTCGGCCAGTTTTTTCTTTAATTCGCCCAGGTCGTCCTCCGGCAAAAACAACAGCGCCTTCGGCCCGAGCATCTTCAGATCGCCTTTGTAAAAAATGTTGGAGAACAGGTTGGTTTCAACCATCTCATCACTGCCGGGACGGATCGGAACTTTGATCCGTGCGGCTTCGACGCGCGCGCCCAAGCGCTCAACGAACTGCCGGTTCTTGCTGCCGTCCTCGCTCTCCACCACTGCCACAATGTCGTCCATCGTGGGGAACTCGTGTTTGAACTTGAGATAGTTCTGGTGGTAACGCTTGTTTGCGCCCACGAGATTGTTGCGGCTCGTGTCGAACTCGAGAAAGAAACAGGTATAGACTACGCAGCCGGCAAACGCGATGATCTGTGGCCAGAAGAACCAGTGCTTGCGATGAATAACCGCCCAGGCCAGCTTGCCCAGGAGACGGGCGAATATCGTTTCGCTGCTAAGCGTTTTCATGTCGGAACGGCAACAACCTCTGGGCCGCTGGTCTGCATCGTAATCTTTAACGCGGCTCCTGGTTGGAGATCACTTTGCCGCCTCCACATAAACCGCCGTGCCGTAGCACAGGACCTCGGTGATCCCGGGCGAGATTTCCGTGGCGTCATAGCGAACCCCGATGACCGCGTTTGCTCCAAGCTCGCCCGCGTGGGTCAACATCTGATCATACGCATCACTCCGCGCCCGCTCGCAAAGCGTGGTGTACAGCGTGATGTTGCCACCAAAGATTGCCTGGATGCTCGCGCCGAAATTGCCAATGATCGAGCGCGAGCGCACGATAATCCCGCGCACCACGCCGTGCGACTTCACAACGTGATAGCCGGGCAGTTCAAACGCCGTCGTCGTCAAAGGATGGGTCTTGCTCATCGAGAAATTCTTACGCGAAAAATGTCCGCGAGCAGGATCAGAACTTCACCTTCTCGAGATATTTCAGACTGTGCGGAATCTGTTCCAGCACGGTCGGCGACTCGTCTTCGATGAAATAGTGTTTCAGCCCGGCCTTCTTCGATGCGCGCAACAACGCCGGCCAGTCCGTCTGCCCCGTGCCAATAACGACACCGTTCTTCCCGTCAGTGCCCGCTGCAAGTGAGCCGGTGGGAACGCCTTTTTTCAAATCCTTGATGTGCATGAGAGCCCAGCGTTTGCCGTATTTCTTCATCAGCCTGGCCGGGTCCTGGCCCGGAAAAACGACCCACATCACGTCCATCTCGAAGCTCACGAATTCCGGCTTTGTTTCCTTCATCAACACGTCGAACAGCGTTCCGTTGCCATGAGGCACGAACTCGTAGCCGTGATTGTGCAGGTAGAACTTGATGCCGTGTTTCGCCAGAACTTCCCCCGCGTGATTCATCACCTTCGCGGCCTCATGAGCATTCGCCTCGGTAAACGGGCCGTCGTGCGGAATCCATGCCGTGCCTGCAAACTCCAACCCGAGCGCCTTTGCCTCCTTTGCCACACCTTCGGGGTCGTCGCGGAATCGTTCGTAACCGAAATGCCCTGCCACGGCTTTCAGGCCGTTCGCAGCGAGCATGGCGTTGAACTCCTCCGGCGACTTTTCGTACGTGCCGGCCAGTTCCACGGTGCGGAAGCCCAGTTCGCGCACCTTGGCCAGAGTGCCGGGCACGTCTTTTTTGAATTCATCGCGCAGACTCCAAAGCTGCAGGCCGAGCGGGCCTTTGAAGCTGTCACCCGTGCCTGCCGGTTTTCGCACGTCCTCTCCCTTCGCAATGAACGAAAGTGAAGTCATGATGATTGCCGTGAGATAAACGATTGTGCGTTTCATGCCGGAATTAAATACGAACCCGGGACGGGAGGAAAGAGGTGTTTCAAGGCGGCCATGCGATGGCTGCAGCCCGGATTTGCAGCCCGGTTTCCTTCTGGTTCGCGTGAGTGTCGAGCAGAACCTCGCGAAACCGTCCGATGAATCGGTGTTATTGGCGCAGTGCGGGTTTGATGCCGCGCAGATGCTCGTCAAACCAATCAGCGAAAATCTCCAGATCCTTTTCCATGCCCTGCCAGCCGTGCGCCTTGCCATCGCGCACCACCAGCTTCGCCGTCACGCCCGATTCCTGGCAACGCTTCACAAATTGTTCGGCCTGATAGATGGGCACAAGCTTGTCCGCATTGCCGTGGATGATGAGGATCGGCGGCACGTTCGAGCGGACGAAGTAGATCGGCGAAATTTCGCGCCCCAGCTTTTGTCGTTCCTCGGCGGTGTCCGAACGCGGGCCAAAGCCGGTTTTGAACTCCTTCAGCGTGCCTACGCCCACGGCGTCCTCACCGGGCTGGCTGTAATTCAGAAAATCCGTTGGCGGAAAAAAGCACGCCACGCATTGCACCTCGCTGCTTTCGCGATCAATTGGATCCTTGGCGTCAGCGCCGCCCTTCTCGCCTTTGACCGCCATCATCAGCGAGAGATGCCCACCCGCGCTACCGCCGGTAATTCCCAGCTTGTTCGTGTCCACTCCATACTTGGCTGCGTTGTGACGGATGAAACGCAGGGCGCGGTGAATGTCCGGTACGATTTCCGTGACGTTGAATTTCGGCTGTGAGCCATGCACCACGGCGAACACCGTGTAACCCCGGTTCAGGAACGGGCGCATGGACCCCGCATTGATCGCCTCGTGAGAGGAATACCAACCGCCGCTCACCATGTACGCGATGCCTGCACCGTTGGGCTTGTCTGGTTGAAAAACATCCAGCGTGAGTGCCGTCCCGAACTTGCGTCCGTAGATCACGTCTTCGGTGCGGGTGAATGGGGCATTGGTTTGCGCGACGGCGCTGCCGAAGCACACGAAGATGCACGCGACAAAGAGAACACGTTTGAAGGTCGGAATCATGCGCAGACACTAGCAAGCGGTTCGCAGCGCGCAAGACGGAATGGCGAAAGAACGGCACCCGAAGCTCTTGACCCCGGGTTTGTGAGCCGGGCATTCAGCACTTCGAGATTTACGTTTCGCGTGCGGTTTGCACGGGCAACGCTGAGAGCGGCACACGCTCGTTGGTCTTGGCGAAATAATCCGCCGACCAATCGTTGGTGAACAGCACGACGGAATTTTTGCCCAGGTCGTAGGCGAGCTTTGCGCCAGTGGGGAGTGAGATGGCGTCGAGGTCGTCTTCCTTCATGTCCGTCGGCAGCCATCGCACGACGGTCCACGGCGCGGATTCAAGGCGCGACTCGGCGCCGTATTCGCTTTCGAGGCGGAATTGCACGACCTCGAATTGCAGCGGGCCGACGGCGGCGAGCAGCGGCGTTTTGATGGACGAATTGCGGAGATACAACGCCTGAATGACGCCTTCCTGTAAAAGCTGGTCGAGGCCCTGGCGGAATTGTTTGAACTTCGCTGTGTTCGGATTGTGCAGGTGCGCGAAGGCTTCAGGCGTGAAGCGCGGGATTTCCTTGTAGAGAATTTTCGGATCGGTCGTAAGCGTGTCGCCAATGCCGAAGCTATCGTGGCCGACGAGACCGATGACGTCGCCGGGATACGCTTCGTCCACCGTCTCGCGTTCGTTGCCGAACAGTTTGTGCGAACTGGAGAGGCGCACCTTTTTCTCGGAACGCGAGTGGTGCACAGTCATATCGCGATCAAATTTGCCGGAGCACACGCGAATGAACGCGATACGGTCGCGATGTTTCGGGTCCATGTTCGCCTGGATCTTGAAGATGAAACCGGAGAACTCGGGGTTCGCGGGCGAAATCTCGATGCCACCCATGACACGGGGTTTCGGCGCAGGGGCGTGCTTCAGAAAACCATCGAGCAAAAGCTGCACACCGAAATTGTTCACCCCGCTGCCAAAGAACACTGGCGTGCTTTTGCCGGCAAGCACGGCGGCATCGTCGAAGATTTCACCGGCGTGTTCGAGCATCTCGATCTCTTCGACCGTTTTGTTAAACGTGGCTTCGTCAAGCTGGCCGCGCACTTCGGGATCGTGCAGGTTGCCGACGGAAACCGGCGCGCGATATTTGCCGCCGACCACGCGCTCGAACAGATGCATCAACTTCGTCTGCCGATCATACACGCCGCGAAATTCCGGACCGTTGCCGATGGGCCAGTTCACCGGAAACGCGCCGATGCCCAACACGCGTTCGAGTTCATCGAGCAACGCGAGCGGGTCTTTCATGGGGCGGTCGCACTTGTTCATGAACGTGAAGATCGGCACGCCGCGCTGGCGGCAAACCTCGAAAAGTTTGCGCGTCTGCGGTTCGATGCCCTTCGCGGAATCAATCACCATCACCACCGAATCCACGGCGGTGAGCACACGATAAGTGTCCTCGGAAAAATCCTTGTGGCCGGGCGTGTCGAGCAGGTTGAGGCGGAAACCGTCGTAGTCGAATTGCAGCACGGTTGAGCTGATCGAAATGCCGCGCTTCTTTTCCAGTTCCATCCAGTCGGACGTGGTCGCGCGCTGGTTTTTGCGCGCGGTGACCGAGCCGGCGAGCTGCACCGCGCCGCCGTACAGCAACAGCTTTTCCGTCAACGTGGTCTTGCCCGCGTCCGGATGCGAGATGATGGCGAACGTGCGTCGCCGCTGGATTTCTTGGTCTATGCTCACAACAGAGTCGCGGAAGTTATCAGAGAATATGGCGGGGACAAGCTTGCGGATGTGGCGAAAATAGCCTGAACGAAGTTTTGACCCTTTTGCGGCTTTCGGTTACGATGGTTGCTAACCGATGGGATTCGCCGCCAGACAACAAAAGTGCACAGCATCAATCTTCGCTGCGATGATGGTTGTGGCTGTATGTGCAGAGGATGCACCTCGTCGCGCCAGCGATTCTTCCCGCCGCGGTGAGGCCATCGTGTTCTCGGGCACTGTCACTGATTCCACCAGCACAAACCTGACCTTGAACAATTCCAAGGCCGGTCTCAAGAGTCTTGAGGACGACATCAAGAAACCTTTCGATTTGTTCGACCGCGGAAACTCGCTTCCTGACTTCCGTCCTCTGCCGGTTGTTCGTCCGCCTCCGATGATAGAAAAGACGAAACGCTCCCAAGAGTTGTTGCAGCGCAAGGAGGACGCCTTTTTTGACATTGGCAACGAAGAAGACAAGGCCAAGGCGGACGATCCTTACAGCATTGACCCGGAGAAACGGAAACTCAGGTCGCCTTTGGAACGTTACTATGAGCGGTTGGATCGGGAACGTGGAGGCGTGACCAATCAATTGAAGGGTCGTGAGATGTTTGGCGACAAGAAACAGAAAGATGAGGAGCAGGATGTTCTTTCCGCCCTTTTCGGAAAAGGCCGGGCTGGTGACGACCCCCAGATCGCTGCCAGAACGGGCCGTCGCATGTCCAACAATCCTGTAGCCGGCAGTTTGTTCTCAACGGAAACCGTCAAGCCTCGAACAGTGGATGAATTGCTGGGTGGCCTGACTCCGGAAGCCATCGAGCAGGACAAGGCTCGTGAATCACGACTTGATGCGTTCAAGAAGTTGATCGGTGTGGAATCGTTTACGCCGCCAAACTCGCAGACAAGTTCCTCGTTGTTGCCCATAACCAAGTCTGCTCCTCCACCTGCACTCGGGTCGCAGGCCCGGCCAGCTACAACGTATTCCGTTTCTCCGCCTGCGAGTTATTTGCAGGGCATAACTTCGCCTTCAACACCCTCTCCCGGTTTGTCCGGCAACTCAACGAAGTCCTACGGTTCGTGGCAGGACGCGCAAGCGTACGGAAATACTCCGAGCCTCATGCCCACGCCCTTTCAGCAACCGAGACCAAAGACGCCTCCATCAAGTTTCAGCCTGCCGCAACGCAAGTTCTGAGTTTGATCACGTCCAGCGGTAAACCTTGACCGTTTCATCTGCCGCCAATGTCATGCCTGCGGGCACGTCCACAATTCCTTGCGCATCGGCAAGCGACGCGAGCGCGTGTGAAGCCTGTTGCCCGGCGGAGAAAACCTTTCCCGCTTCATCCAGCTTCACCCGCATGAAATGGCGGCGATCTCCACGATTGATCAATGGCTCGCCCAGTTGAGCCGTCTGCCATGGTAATGAAATCTCGCATGCACCCTGCCAGCGACGCAACGCAGGCCGCACCAGCAGCAGAAAAGTGACGAATGCCGACACGGGATTTCCTGGCAGGCCGAACAAAAACTTCTGTCCAAGCCGACCGAAAACAAACGGCTTGCCCGGGCGCATCGCCACCTTCCAGAATTCCAGCCGCCCGCCGAGTTTCTCAAACGCAGCCTTCACGAAGTCCATGTCCCCTACGGACGCACCGCCACAGGTGACGACGAGATCGCACGAATCGAACGCTCGATCAAACGCGGTTACTGTGTCGGCCAGCGTGTCCGGGACGATCGGAAAGATATTTATTTGCGTTCCCGCTGACCTGATCAGCGGGGTCAACGCGGCGCGGTTGCTCTCGTAAATCTGTCCAGGCGCAATTGTCTGTCCCGGCTCGCGTAGTTCTGAACCGGTCGCAATCAGCGCGACAACAGGTTGGCGGTTCACGCGCACCGTGCCCACGCCTGTGGCGGCGAGAAGGGAGATAATTCCTGGTGACAGAACCGCACCAGCGTCCGCGATTGTTTGTCCGGTAGCGATGTCATCGCCGCGATGACGAATGTTCTCGCCGCGACGAGCCATATCACAAATCAAAATCGCATCTTCGCCGTTCTCCGGTTGACGTGTGTCCTCCTGCATGACGACGGCATCAGCGCCGGCGGGAATCGGTGAACCGGTGAAAAGCCTCACGCCCTCGCCGTGCCCGATACAGCCCGAAAACATTTCTCCGGCGGCCACCCTGCCTCGCAACCCCAACCGCACGGGATTTTGCGACGTCGCTAACGCCACGTCGTCGGCGAGAACTGCATAGCCATCCATCGCGGAGTTGTCAAAGAACGGGAGGTTGCAGGTGGACTGGATGGTTTCCGAAAGTACTCGGTCATGTGCGTCCGCCAGTGTGACTTTTTCTGCGCATGGCTTCGGCATGGCAGCGAGGATTTGTTGAACTGCGTCTTCAAGTTCCAGCATCGGACGGGATTGTCACCGAGTCGGCGCTGCTTGAAAAGATTGTTTCGTCGTCGTCGGTGCCATTGGAATGGAGCGGCCTGCACCGTTCACAAGGTGGACTCAGACTCGCGGAACGTCACGCTGGCAACTTCCAAGGCGCGCGATACGGACGGCTGGTCCATTTCGCAAGTTCCGCATCGCCGACAATCTGTTGCTTCACCGGATCCCAATTCACTTTTTTGCCGGAACGGATGGCAATGTTGCCAAGATGGCAGACGGTGGCGGAGCGATGTCCGGTCTCGACGTTGCAAATCGGGTCCTTGCGGCTCTTGATGCAGTCGAGCCAGTTCTCGTGATGTTCTTTGCTGGCATAAAGCCGGACTGATTTGTCATCCAACGGTCGGGCAAGAATTTCTTCCGGAGTGGATTCGAGATTGCCGCGACTGACAAAAATGGTTCCTCGCTCACCTTCAAAAGTAGTACCGCCCGGGTACTTGCCGCCACCTCCGTTGCAAAGCACCACGGTGCCGTTCGCATACTTGTAGGTGACGTCAAAGCTTTGAGGTGTTTCGTAGAGTTTTTCCGGGTTGTAAACAGCCGTCCCCTCGATTTCCACCGGGCCGCTGTCATCCATTCCAAGTCCCCACTGCGCGATGTCGAGATGGTGTGCGCCAAAGTTCGTCATCTGGCCACCAGAGTAATCCCAAAAAAAGCGGAACAGGTAGTGAACATGATTCTTGTTGTAGGGCCGATGCGGCGCCGGGCCGAGCCACATCTCGTAATCAAATCCTTCCGGTGGCTTGCTGTCAGGAACGACCGGTGGTTTGGCCCGCTCCAGATAATTCACCGTCGGCAAGCCCACCTTGATGGTCTTTATCTTTCCAAGCCGACCCGAGCGGACGTATTCACAGCCTTTGAGAAATTTGGCGTCGGAACGTTGCTGGCTGCCGGTCTGGAAAACCCGCCTGGTGCGGCGCACCGTTTCCACCAGCACGCGGCCTTCGTCAATGAAGAGCGTGAGCGGTTTCTCGCAATACACGTCCTTGCCGGCTTCGCAAGCATGGATGGCTGGCAAGGTGTGCCAGTGATCCGGTGTCGCGATGAGCACCGCGTCAATGGATTTGTCATCGAGCATTTTTCGATAATCAGAAAACACAGCGCAGGGCCGGCCATTGGCCTGTTCGATGCGCGCCTTGGTCGTCTGCACCCGGGTTTGATCCACGTCGCACACAGCAACGGCGTTTTTCATCAATGCCCCAAGGTTGCTGTTGCCCTGACCGCCGACTCCGATGAAACCGATTCGGATGAATTCACTCGGGTTCTCGCCGGTGGCCGCCTTGGTGCGGTTCAGAAATATGTTTGGTGCCACGACGCCAATACCGGTGGCGATGGCGGCGGTGCGGGCGGTGCGAAGAAAGTCGCGGCGAGAGAGATGTGGGTGCTTTGGCATACGACTGTAATATCAGGTCAATTTCTTGGCTGATGCAACCAACGATTTGCGGGACAGCTTCAGTTTTGAACCAAACAAGTCGAAGCAAATTGCACTCAGCCGTTGAGCGTCCAGCCCTGGCGATACGTGCGGTGCAACAATTCGTTTGCCTCGGCATTGTCAGTCACGCGCCCCGTTACACCGTCGTAACTGATCTTCCTGCCCACGCGATATGCCACCAGGCCGAGAAGCATCTGCTCGATCAGGTTGCCGCCATATTCAAAATCGCAGGAGGTCTTGAGGCTGCCTTTGCAGGCGTTGATCCATTCCTTTTGAAAATCTCCGAGCGGCGGAATCAATTTGCCCTTGGTGCGAGGCTTGTAATAGGTCATGTCCGACTTGTCACCCAAAGGAAGCAGGATTCGCGAATTGAAATCGGAAACGAGTGTACCCTTGCTGCCTTCAAACATCGCGCCGTGACCGATCTTGTTAAGGTCCACAGACGGAGCGGGAGATTCCGGCATGTTGCCGCCCTGGTACCACGAGACGCGGATCGCTGGCCGCCAGTCGTTGGCGGGATGTTCGAATCGAGTCGTCAGCGCGACGGGTGAAACGTCCGGGTTGAACGGATCACCTTTACCTTCGGCAGAAGTCGGCAATTTGGCGTCAATTGCGTTCCACGCCAGATCCATGGTGTGGCTGCCCATGTCGCCGACCTGGCCGCTGCCAAAGTCCCAATACATGTTCCATTGGAGACAATTCATGCCGGACTTCCCGGAAAAGTAATCCGGGTTGTAAGGATGAAATGGCGAAGGCCCCAGCCATAGATCGTAGTGGAAATTCGCCGGGGGTTCGCCTGCTGCGGGCAGATAACCGGGTTTGCCCAGTTTACGGTTCCCCCACGCAGATACCTCCTGCAACTCGCCAATCGCGCCATCCCGAATCAGTTCCCGGACGCGGTTGAAATTTTCAATTGCGTGGCGCTGCGTGCCGACCTGCGTTGCCAGCTTGGTCTTGTTCTTCAGGTAAGTGGCGCGGACAACACGCGCTTCCTCGACCGAGTTCGCCAGCGGTTTTTCGCAATAGACATGCAGGCCGCGATTCATCGCCCAGTTTGCGGCAAAGGCGTGCGTGTGATCGGCAGTGCAACAGACCACCGCCTGAACATCTTTCTGTTCGATGCATTTTCGCCAGTCCACGTAGGTCTTCGCGCCTGGAAATTTCTTTGCACCGAACGCGAGGTGATCTTCGTTTATGTCGCAGAGCGCGACGACGTTTTCGCTGGAGATGGCGCTGAAATGAGCCTCGCCACGTCCCCAGGTGCCGAGCAGGGCAATGTTCAACTTGTTGCCAGCTGCATCCGCGCCGAAAATCGGCGTGCGGGGAAGAAGCAGACCTGTGCCGGTGACCGCGAGTGATTTGAGGAATTGGCGTCGTTTCATTTGAATCGTGTGTTTGTTGGGATGCTCAGAGTAAACCCTGATACGCCAGCCAGAGCGAGCGAAAATATCTCAGCACCCGCACGGGGTCCTTGCTCTCAGTAATCTCTGCCAGACAATACCCGGTGAAGCCTGAATCGTTCAAGCTGGCGAGCAGTTTGCGGAATGGATATTCGTCGAGATAAAGGTCGCGCATGTGGACGGTAAATATTTTCTTTTTCAGGAGATTGAAGTTGTGATCGAAGCCCTCGCCTTCCAGATCAGACTGGTTGGAATTCCAACAGACGCCGACGTTCTTGTGATCGGCGACGTCCATGATCGCCTTGGCATTTGGCACCAGCGAAGTTTCTTTGCCGTGAACTTCCAGACGAATCTGCACACCGTGGCCTTCGCCGAACTCGCCGATCTCACGCAGTGATTTGCCGATCTGCTCCAGCGTTTTCTCTTTCGGCACTTCAGGCGGAAGTCCATTCGGACGAACCTTCACGCCCGGAGCACCAACGTCGTGGGCGAGAATGATGTATTCCTTCGTCGCTGCAATATCGGCGCGAAGCTTCGCTTGATCCGGCGTGTGATAATCAAACGCGCTGCCCAAGCCCATCAGCTCAACCGGCGAATCGCGAAACTGTTTTTTAACTTCGTCGCGTTGTTGTTTGTTCAACGCCACCTCGACACCGTGTGCGTGTGTCGTCCGGAGTTCCACGCCTTGGAATTTTGTTTCGGTGCAATTCTTGATGATGGTTGGCACGTCCCAGTCCTTGGCGATGTTGTAGGTGACGATGCCCAATTTCATCTTTGAAGGCCGGCTGATAAAGCTGGGTTGCTTGGTTGTTTCCGCTGCGAACGCCGAGCGGCCAACAAAGCCCGCCGTGCCTAGCGTAAATCCGGCTGTTTTCAGGAATTGACGACGATTTGTTTTCATAGGTTGAGTGGTTGTTTTGATTCTTCGGCGTCATTAAGACGCGGCTCAGTTTTTGGGGACGAGTGAATTCAAATACTCTTCGAGGTTGGTGTAGCCATCATGGTTCATATCAAGCGCGCCGTCGGCAGGACTGTTCGGATCCAGATGGTGTGCTTTCTCCCAGTCGTCAGGGATCCCATCGTGATCAACATCAGCTGGTGCGGGCTTGGAACGCAATTCCGGCCAGCCGCCAACTTCCTTTTGCGAATCAATGATGCCTTTGCCACCACCACCGTAGCGGTTGCCAAACTTGGCGGTGCCGGTGCGAATCTCGTTCACGATCCGCTGATCCACGGGATCACGGGCCAGCGAGCAGCCGGCTTTGGACAGCACGGTTTCATACGCCGCTTCCGAAGATTGCGTCGTTACCGGCGCAACGACGAACGGTTCGTTGACGCGCAGCGTGGCCAGCGTGGCATCGCCGTCGGGTTGGAAATCAACGCCCTTCCAGTTGTCCGTGGAGACGTCAGGAAATCCCCAGACGAAATTGCCATCAAGAAACATTTTCCCGCGGGCATCCTTCTGGAGAAAAATCCGGCGGCGGACTTTCTCGTCAGTTGCCGGGCCGTATTTGTAATAGTTGTTGACCCAATTGCGCGGCCACATCTCGCCACCGTACGCGCTGTTGAAACCCCAGTTGTAAACCACGTTGTTGCGATAATCCATCAGGCCCGATTCGGCGTTGCCGGACGCACGCGGATTGCGGCTCGTGTGGTGCGCGAGAATGTTGTGATGCCACGATCCGCCCGGCCCGCCCCAAAGCCCGCCGTAGCCGTGTGAACCTTTTTTGTGAACCGACTTGGTCAGGCTCTCGCTCACCAGACACCATTGCACAGTGGAGTTCGCGCCATTGTTGATTGAAAAAGTTTCATCAACACCCCAACTGGCGGTGCAATGATCAATGATGAGGTGATCACCCTTGCCGCCGAAACCATCCTGCTCCTTGCCTTTCTCGTCACCCGGGCGAAAACGTAAATAACGGATGATCATATTCGTCGTGTCGAAGTTCACCTGGTAGTTCTTGATGCAAATGCCGTCGCCCGGCGCGGTCTGGCCTGCGATGGTGAGATTGGGATGCCTGATCTTGAGTTCGGATTCGAGGGGGATCGTGCCGGATACACGAAACACCACGGTGCGGGGACCGCTGGCCATCACCGCTTCGCGAAAACTGCCCGGACCTTTGTCATTCAGATTCGTGACCTCGAAAACTTTTCCGCCACGACCGCCAACGGTGTATTTGCCGAAACCTTCCGCGCCGGGAAAGGCGGGCGCGCGATCCGGGCGCAAGTTGGAGAGTGTGACAGCCTTTGCCTTGTCGTCGTAATTGAGATCGTAGCACCAGCCTGTGGGAAAAACGACGCGGTCAAATCTTCCTTCGAGTGCCTCAACACCAGGACCGAACAGTCGAAGCACGGAGTTTTCGTGTGGCTCAATGCGTCCGACGAACCGGACCTCCAGCGTTCCGGACAAGCGCCAGCGTCCTGAAGTCACCGGTTTTATTACCTCAGAGTCCGTGACTTCGAAGATGGTTCGGTCACCGGTGGCCTGCCATGCCGGGTCAGCCGCATTCGCGACCTGTTCCACGAATGCGGCACAACCAGCCGCAACGCCAAACACGAAAACCGAACGACCCACGACAGTCAGCTTTTGTTTCAAATGCTGGAGTGAGCCGGACGGTTTCCTGCGGTCGTTCATGCCAGTTTTGGAACCTCGAAACCCTTGCGATACTCGCGGGTGATATACTTGTTGGCCGATTTGTCCTTGAATCGTTCCGTGCTGGGATCGAATTCGAGTGATCGTCCCGCTCGAAACGCGGCGTTTCCGATCTGGCAGTGGACGCAGGAATGATGTGCCTCAAGCGGTGACATCGGCAAATCCTCGGGTTTGCGTGAACGCACAGCCTTGAAAAAGCGTTCCCACTTGCTTCCCTTTTCGGCCTTGGGCGCGTTGTCCGGAATCGGCATGGCTTCGCGTTCGTTCTGTTTTCCTTCTTTGTAGGTGAAGAATCCCTTCCCGACGACGTAAAATCCTTTCGTGCCGAGGAAACTGTTGCCGCAGTTGCTCCCATCGAATTCCTCGAAGCTGCCCAGGTTGCGGACTTCAAAGGTCATGATCGAACCGTCGGCGTAACTGAACGTCGTGGCCTGCGTGTTCGGCGTCTGGCCGCCATCATCGAGACCGAATCGGCCACCGGCACTGTGGACACGCACTGGCAGGCCGCGGTTGTGGCCCCAGCAGGCGATGTCCATCTGGTGCACGCCCTGGTTGCCGATTTCACCGTTGCCGTATTCCCAGAAATAGTGCCAGTCGTAGTGGACGTGGAGACCGGGCTTCTTACGATCCGCGTTCACCATGAATTCATGATCGCGCGACGGCCCCTGCCACAATTTCCAGTCGAGATTCTCCGGAACCGCTCCGGGCCGGCCATGACCGATCGAGCCGCGATTGCCGTTCTTGTAAACGTAACCGCGCGACTCGACGATCTTCCCGATGAAACCGTCGTGGATCAATTTCATGTCACGGATGAGCGTGGAATTGGAGCGGCTTTGCGTGCCATGCTGCACGATGGATTTGTATTTCTCCGCCGCCGCAACAAGCTGCCGGCCTTCATAGACATTGTGGGAAAGTGGTTTTTCCACATAAACATCCTTGCCCGCCTGGCATCCCCAGATGGCGGCGAGCGTATGCCAGTGATTTGGCGTCGCAATGGTGATGGCGTCAATTTCCTTGTCTTCAAGCGCCTCGCGAATGTCCTTGTAGAGCTTCGGTGCTTTGCCTTGTGCCTCTGCAACCATCTTACTGCCCCGCTCGCGCACTTCCGAATCCACGTCGCAGAGCGCCACATACTCGGCGTCGTCTTTCATCTTCAGGATGTCGCCAATGTGTGAGCGGCCCTGACCGTTGAAGCCGATTGTGCACATCCGGATGCGATTGTTGGCTCCGAATACTTTTCCGTGAGCCATGGTGCCGGCCACGATGACGGCGGTGGCTGTTTTTCCGATGAATTGTCTTCGGGTCATTTCCATAACAAGTTTTTGATGATTTGTGGGTTGTTGTTTGTTGTGGTGTTCAGACGTTACGATGCTTGAATGGATTCAACACGACAAGCAGATGTTTAGCCACGGTTCGAGTGACAAACCGTCATCGCATCCGTGAAATCGCTTTGGAACGATTTTATTCGGCTTGCCCGCCGTCCGGATCTGTGTGAAACAAATCCGGCAACAGCATGAAAACCAAATCCGAAATCGTTGCCAACTGGCTTCCGCGTTACACCGGCACGCCGCTCAAGGACTTCGGCAAGCACATCCTTCTGGTCAATTTCAACAACTACGTCCGCATGTTCGCCAAATGGCACGGCGTTCCCGTTCATGGTCATGACAAGCCGATGCCCAACGCGACTGCTGACGGCATCACGATCATCAATTTTGGCATGGGCAGCGCCAGCGCGGCGACTGTCATGGATTTGTTGAGCGCAATTCAACCCAAGGCGGTGCTGTTCCTGGGCAAGTGCGGTGGAGTAAAACACATCGCAAACCTTGGTGATCTCGTGTTGCCGATTGCTGCCATCCGTGGCGAGGGCGCGTCAAACGACTATTATCCGCCGGAAGTTCCAGCGCTCCCAGCCTTCAGCCTGCAAAAAGCCATCTCTACAACAATCCGCGATCACAAGCGCGATTACTGGACGGGCACGGTCTATACCACGAATCGCCGTGTGTGGGAGCACGACGGTAAATTCAAAACGTATCTGCGCAAGATACGCTGCATCGGCATAGACATGGAGACGGCGACAATTTTCATCACGGGTTTCCACAATGAGATTCCCACCGGCGCGCTGCTGCTCGTTTCAGACCAGCCCATGCAGCCGGAAGGCGTGAAGACGGCAGCCAGCGATGCGAAAGTTTCGCAACAGTTTCTCGACAAGCATCTGCGCATCGGGATTGATTCCCTCAAACAGCTGATCAATCGCGGGCTGACGGTGAAGCATCTGCGGTTTTGAAGTTGTTGTTCAACTTGTGACCGGGTCGAGAACGTCAGTGGGTTCGTCCAAGCAACCCGCTTCGGTTCTTTGCGTGATTTCATTCTTTCCGGCTCTGTCGTTTCCCGGATAAGCTCCGCACGCATGTCATGGGTGCGTGTTATCATCTGCGCTGGATTGCTGCTGCTCGCTGGCAGCGGTCGCATACATGCTGCTCTGGGTGAGGAACGCGCGTTCGGGAAGGCGGAAACTTCATTCGGGCTCAAGCTGTGGGAGAATGCAGATGCCGAGTTTGGGAAGTTCATTGAGAATTATCCCAAGTCCCAGCGTCTCGTCGAAGCAGTGCTGTTGCAGGCACAGGCCCGGTTCAAACTCAAAAAGTTCCCCGTCGTGATCTCGTTGCTGGCTGCGCGGCGAGGCGAGGCCGGCACGCGTGCGGATGAATTTCAGTATTGGACGGCGGAGGCGCAGTTTCAGGACGGGCAGTTCAAGTCAGCGGCCGAGTCCTTTGGCAGACTGGCTCAGGAATTTCCCGCCTCACCAAAACGACTCGAAGCATCCGTGGGTGAAGCCGCATCGCGCGCAAAGCTTGGCGACTGGAAAACTGCCGCCGAACTGCTGCGCAAACCTGATGGAACATTTCGGCAAGCGGCGGGCGCGGGCGACAGCGACATGTTTGTGCGCGGACTGCTGCTCCTTGCGGAGGCAGGAATTGCGCTCGGAACATTTGCCGATGCGGAAACCGCACTGAACGAAATCGGCACGCGCAGTCTGAGTCCGATTCAGGATTGGCAGCGGCGTTATCAACTCTGCCGGGCGCAACTTGGCCTGAACCGTGTGGACGAGGCGCAGCGCGGCAGCACGAACCTCCCGTCCCTTGCCTTCACTGCGGGACGCCCCGACCTTGCGGCAGAGAGCGTGGCGTTGGGTGCAGAGATTCTCGAGAAACTTGGGCGACGAGCCGAAGCGGCGTCACTCCTGGGTCAGAACTTGACAAACAACATTTCGGTGGAGGGGCAGAGGCTGGCATTGGAGAAAATCGCCGCGTTATATGTTGCCGATGGGAAGCCCGCTGAGGCGTGTGTTGCGCTGGAGGAGTATCTGGTGCGTTTTACGAACTCTCCGGCTGCGGATGAAGCCTTGCTCAAACTCGGCGAGCTCTATCTCAAGCGCCACGTATCCGGCGAGGGATCAAACCTTCTCGCCAGGGCAACGACAAATCTTGACCGGTGTGTCTCCGGCTTTCCCAACAGCAAACTGAGGGGAAGGGCCGAGTTGAATCGTGGCTGGTGTTTTTGGATAAGTGCGGCAATGGCCGAAGGTGCAACGGCTTTTGCACACGCGGCGGAAATGTTGCCGTCGTCCGAGAATCTCGCAGTGGCGCGGTTCAAACTGGCAGACTGTCTTTACGCACAGACAAATTATTCTGGAGCTCTGGAAAACTACCGCGCGGCGTTGACCGAAGCCGCCCTCTGGCCCCGTGCCAGGGAATCACTGACGGCGACCGCGCTTTACCAGTCGGTGAGGGCCGCTCTGGCGCTGACGAATCTTACCGCCGCGACTGATGCAATGCGCAAAATTCTCGAAACAAATCCGCGCAGTCCGGAGGCGGACCGCAGCGTGTTGCTTGTGACGCAGGGGTTGGTGACGTCGGGTGATTCCGGGGCGGCGGGCGGCCTGTTCCGGGAATTTGTGGAGCGGTTTCCGGATTCTGAGTTGCGCCCGCAGATGGAACTGGTGATGGCGCGCGCGGCGGAGAAGGCTGGCGATTGGGCGGCGGCGCAATCCGCTTATGGTTTATGGCTGGAGCGGTTCGGTACGAACGCCATGCGGGCGGAAGTGGAATTTCGTCAAGCCCTCGCATTGGTACGGCTGGGCAATGAAACAAATGCGTTCAATTTGCTCACCAATCTTGCAGCCACTTTTCCGACGAATGAATTCGCGCCACAGGCGCAGTGGTGGGTGGCTGATTATTATTACAGACAGGGCGATGCACAACTGATCAAGGCGGAGCAAGATTACAAATTGCTCTACCAGAAATGGCCTGATTCCGATCTGGCTTTGCAGGCGCTGATGATGGCGGGCCGGACGGCGATGTTGCGGCTGGACAGTCTGAACGCAATGGAACATTTCACGAATCTGATCTCAAATGCGAAGTGCAAAGATGAACTGCGCATGCAGGCGCTTGCTGCCTACGGCGGTGCATTGATAAAGCAGGCTGCGGTGGAAACAAACCGGCTGGCGGTGCTTGAACTCGTCATCGGTGTGTTCAAGCAAATACGCGAGGAGAAACCCAACACCGAATGGGAGGCGCAGGCGTGGGGTGAAACGGGCTCGTGCTATCTTCAGATGGCTGCCCGGGATGCGGGCTATTACTCGAACGCGCTTCAGGCGTTTCAGACGGCGCTTGATTTGCCGGCTGCTGGCATTTCCGCTCGCAGCCGATGCCGCGTGGGTATGGCGCAAGTGTTGGAACTTATGTCCGCGCTGCCCACGACCAGCGATCAAGTCTCGCTGCTCAAGGCCGCACGCGAGCAATACGCCAAGGTAATTGACGAGAATCGGGCTGCGGGTGAGGCGCGGGATTTATTCTGGCTGCGTAAGGCGTGTTTGGAAGGCGGACGCCTGTCCTATGAACAGTTGTTCGACTGGGGGGCGGCAGGGCGTTTTTATGAACTGTTGTGTGAGGCGTACCCTCCGTTGCGAGCAACATACCAAAGGAGGATTGACCACGCGCGGGCACAGGAGGCACAGGAGAAACTTCAAAGCCAGAAGTAATCCAGACGCCGTTTGACACCCCGACCACAGCCGCCTACCTTCAACACAGGAAAATATGACTGACACCTCCTCTGAAAACATCGTTCGTCTGAGTTCCAACGCCGTGATTGAACTGCGCGAGCAGGTGACCAAGCCCGAGAACGCTGGAAAATATCTCCGCCTCTATGTCGAGCAGGGTGGTTGCTCGGGTATGCAGTACGGTATGACCTTCGACGAGAAACGTGAAGGCGATCAGTTTTCCGAACAGGATGGAGTGATCGTGCTCGTGGATGCATTCAGCGCGCAATACCTTCGTGGCACGGTGGTGGAATACAGCGACGCGCTGACGGGCGGCGGGTTCAAGATTGAGAACCCAAACGCCAAGCAAAGCTGCGGTTGCGGAAAATCATTTCAGACCTGATGCACCTGCCGGTCAGCGCCGGGCGACGCCATTTGGCCGGATAAAGAACGGTGTTGGAATTTTGAGCAAGATTCGTTTTGGGTCGTGGTGACAAAGCCCAGACGAATCACGGCTTTTCAGATGGTTCTCCATGTCCAGGCTCAAAACGCCTGCTTTTGCAGCATTCTCAATTTGTCGTCTAAACTTTTCACCGGGAAGGCCGATAGAGATTCAAACGTGTCACGATGGAAATGACTGAACCGCCCACCAACATCCTGGTCGTGGAGGACGAATCCGGGTTTGCCAGTGTTTTGAAAATGTTGCTCACCGACGGATGTCGTGATCGCTTTTCTGTGACATTGGCCGAAACTCTGTCGGAGGCGTTGGATCATCTGCGTACGGGAACGATTGATGTCGTTCTGCTTGATCTATCCTTGCCCGACAAGACCGGGCTCGAAACATACGAGGCTGTAGCGCAAGCCGCACCGTTCGTACCCGTGGTGGTGCTCTCCGGGTTGAGCGATGAAGCCATCGCGGTGCAGGCGGTGCGCGAAGGTGCGCAGGATTACCTCGTCAAGGGGCAGTTCGAGCACCGTCTCCTGGAGAGGGCCATCCGGTATGCGGTGGAAAGAAAACGCATCGAAAGGAAGCTGCGCGAGGGCGAGGAATTTTTCCGGCTCATTTCAGAAAACGTGACGGACATGATTGCAGTGGTTGATGCGGATGGGCGGCGGATTTACAACAGCCCTTCGTATTGCAAGCTGCTGGGCGAACCATCCAATCTTTCGCCGGTGGATTCGTTCGAGGACATTCTCCCGGAGGACCGGGACAATATTCGGAATGTTTTTCGTGATGTCGTGTCCACCGGCAGGGGTTGCAGGGCCGAATATCGAGTTCGCCGGAGCGACGGCGAGTTGAGGCACATTGAATCACAGAGCAATGTCATCACAGATTCATCGGGATTGACGGAGCGTGTGGTGCTCGTGTCCCGTGATGTTTCAGCCCGTGTTCGGACGGAGAACGAGCTGCGACAGGCACTCGCCGATGCGCGCCGGGCGCACGAACAATTGCATTCAGCCCAGCAGCGCATCGTTCAAGCTGAACGGCTCGAAGCGGTGAGTACATTCGCCGCGACCGTCGCGCACGAGGTGAAGAATCCGCTGCAAACGATTGTTCTCGGGATTGATTACCTGGGTGATTCGATTGCAAGCCAGGACGAAAACGGTGTCATCATCCTCAAGCGAATGGCTGAAGCGGTGGAAAGGGCGGATGCGTTCATCCGCGGATTGCTTGAATTTTCGACGCATCGCAAACGCGAACTTCAGGAGCACGACATGGGTGAGTTGCTGACCGCTTCCCTGGCTGCAGTCGAACCGGAACTTTGCAGTGGGAACGTCAAGCTGGTCCGTGAATTCTGCGACGACGCTCCTTTGTTGAGGCTGGACGCCCGACCCATCAAACACGTGCTGGTGACTTTGCTCACACACGAGATTCATTGCATGGGTGGCGGCGTAATCGCTGTCCGGACATTTCTGCGCGACGGCATTGAATCGGGAAAACGGATGCTCATGGTTGACATTGAGAGCCGCCCGAACCCGGGTGCGGCGCATGACACGGCGATGGCAAGGAAAATGGACGCGCAGACAAAGTTTCGTCTGATGGTGTCAAAAAAGGTTTTGGAACTATACGGAGGTCGGGTGGATTACGCCGCGCAGGATCGCGTGAGCCGCTATACCATCTCCTTCAACACATGAAAGGAAACGGACATGAGAAAGAAACGCATACTCGTTGTGGATGATGAGGCCAGCATCACCACGTTGCTGCAATTGAACCTTGAAAAAACCGGTGACTACACGGTGCGCACCGCCAATCGCGGAGAAGAGGTGCTCCCGGCCGTGCGTGAGTTCAAGCCTGACGTTGTGGTGCTGGATGTGATGATGCCCGGCATGGATGGTGGAATGATCGCGGAAAAGATACAGGCCTCGCCCGATTGCAGGAATGTGTCGCTGATCTTCCTGACCGCAGCAGTGAAGAAGGAGGAGATAGAGGCATGTGGCGGCTTCATCGGCGGATTCCCCTACGTTCCAAAGCCGCTCAACATCAAGGGGGTTATTGGGGTAATCGAGCAACAGCTTGCAGGCCGAAAACTTGGCTGAAAGGTGACGATGGTGCGATTTGACTGGCCGGGCTGTAATTGCAGCCCGGCTTTTTATTTTACGCCGGAGCAGGAATCGCGTTTGATGTGGCCGTGATTGGAAACCTGTTCGGTCCGGAACTGCGGGAATTGATACAACAGCGTGATTTTACGCAGTTGCGGGAAATTCTCTGCGGTTTTTCGGCGCCGGATGTGGCGGAAATATTTTGCGATCTCAAACCGGATGAAGAGGCGGTGTTGTTGCGCATACTTCCGCGCGAGGTCGCTGCCGAGGTTTTTGGTCAACTCCCCGTTGAGGATCAGGAAAAACTTCTTCAGGCGCTCGGCAACGAGCACGTGGCGCAGATTCTCAACGACATCGTGGCTGACGAACGCACCGCCCTGCTCGAAGAACTTCCCGCTGCCGCCACGCAAAAACTTCTCGCCCTGCTCACACCCGAAGAACGCAAGATCGCCACGGAGTTGCTTGGCTATCCGCGCGGCTCGATAGGGCGTCGCATGACACCTCATTATGTCGCAATCCAGCAGAACTGGACCGTGGCCGAGGTCCTTGCCTTTCTGCGCACACAGGAACACAAACGCGACGCGGTAAACCAGCTCTACGTGGTGGACAACAAAAGCCACCTGGTGGATTACGTCCGGCTGCGAAACCTTGTCGTGTCGCCGCCGCAGATGTCCGTTCTTGAATTGTTGGAGAACCAGCAGATTTACTTGCGCGCCACCGATGATCAGGAAACTGCCGTGGCAGCTTTCAGAAAATATGATGTGACGATGCTTCCCGTGGTGGATTCCAAGGACGTGCTTGTGGGTGTCGTCACCGTGGACGACGTGCTGGAACTCGCAGAGAAGGAGGCGACCGAGGACATTCAAAAACTTGGTGGTGTCGAGGCGTTGGACGCGCCCTATCTGAAGATCGGGATGCTCTCGATGATCAAGAAGCGCGCAGGCTGGCTGGCGATTTTGTTTGTGGGAGAAATGTTCACGGCTACAGCGATGGGTTATTTCGAGGATGAAATCGCCAAGGCTGTTGTGCTTGCACTGTTCGTGCCGCTGATTATTTCCAGCGGCGGCAATTCCGGTTCGCAAGCCACTTCACTGATCATCCGCGCGTTGGCGGTGCGCGATCTCACGCTGGCGGATTGGTGGCATGTGATGAAGCGCGAGGTGGTGGCCGGGTTTGCACTAGGCTGTGTTTTGGCGGCGATCGCTCTCTGCCGGATACTCCTCTGGCCACACAAGGAAGTCATCTACGGCCCGCACTACGGGCTTGTGGCGGCAACCGTGGCGTTCAGCCTGATTGGCGTGGTGTTGTTTGGGAGTGTGGCAGGTTCAATGTTGCCGTTCATCTTGCGACGTCTCGGTTTTGATCCGGCTGCAGCCTCGGCCCCATTTGTTGCCACGCTCGTGGACGTTACGGGGCTCGTCATATACTTCACCATCGCCTACCAGATTTTGCATGGCACGTTGTTATGAGTTTTCCAAAACAGGCTTTTCATTTTCAGTCCGGTGAGTACGAACGCAGGGCGGCCAATTCCTGCTTTGACGTGTCTGGTTCTTTTCCGGCATGATAAAGATTGTATCGCGGCGACGTTCGTTGTCGCTGCGCGGTGTTTTCCCTGAACTGAAATTGAACCATGAAACTTGACTCCCTCTATTCCGAACTGACCCTCAAAACCAACGCCAAACACGTTCTGCTCGTGCTCGACGGACTTGGCGACATTGCCACGCGTGAACAAAGTTACCTAACGCCGCTCGAAGCCGCGAACACGCCGAACCTCGACGCGCTCTCAAAAATTTCCGCGCAGGGCCGTATGATCCCTGTCGCTCCCGGCATCACGCCCGGCAGCGGGCCCGGTCATCTGGGATTGTTTGGTTACGACCCGATTGAATTCCAGGTTGGCCGCGGTGTGATTGAAGCGCTTGGCCTCGGCCTCGAACTCAAGCCCGGTGACGTCTGCGCCCGCGCGAATTTTGCGACGCTGGACAGCAAGGGAATCGTCACCGATCGCCGCGCCGGCCGTATTCCGACCGAGACGTGCGAAAAGCTTTGCGCCATGCTTGCCGCAAAAATCAAGAAGCTCGGTGACACTCAGGTCATCATCAAGGCGGGCAAGGAACATCGCTTCGTGGTCGTGTTTCGCGGCAAGGGACTCGAAGGCCCGCTGACGGACGCCGATCCGAACCGCGAGGGTTACGCGATTCCTACCGTGAAACCGCGCGATCCAAAGAGCGTGAAGCAAAAGAAAATGGCAAAGCTCATCACGGATTTTTACAAGGCGGCATTACCGATTCTCGCAAAGGAAAAGCCCGCAAACGGATTTCTCATGCGTGGCATTGCGCATCAACCGGAGATTCCGTTGTTCGAGGATCGCTACAAGATGAAGGCTGCGGCGCTCGCCGTGTATCCGATGTACAAGGGGCTGTCTCAGCTCGTCGGCATGAAGAAGATCGAGGGGCCGCAGAGCATTGCCGAGCAGTTCGAGCGCTACCTCACCGATCATGACAAGTACGATTTCTTTTTCATCCACTACAAATACACCGACAAGGCCGGCGAGGACGGAAATTTCGCTGCGAAGAAAAAGGCCATCGAAGACCTCGACGCCGCGCTGCCGATTCTGCTGAAGAAAAAGCCCGATGTGCTTGCCATTACCGGTGATCATTCCACGCCGTGCGCTGCCAAAGGGCACTCGTGGCATCCGCAGCCCGTGCTGTTGCACTCTGCGCTGAGCGGATCGGACAAGCTTGATCGTTTCACCGAAACCGGCGCGAACACCGGCTCGCTCGGAATCTTCGAGGCCAAATATCTCATTCGCCTTATGCAGGCAAACGCGAGGGCGTTCGACAAATTCGGCGCTTAAGCGATCACTCGTGGCGGCCAAACGCATCATTGTTGTCGGCGGCGGCATCGTCGGGCTTGCCACCGCGATCAAGCTCGGGAAGAAATTTCCAGGCGCAACAATCATTGTTCTCGAAAAGGAATCCGGCGTCGGCAGACACCAGACCAGCAACAACAGCGGCGTATTGCACTGCGGGCTTTACTACAAACCCGGCTCGCTGAAGGCGCGCATGGCCGTGGAGGGTGTGCAGGAGATGACCACGTTCTGCCGCGAGAATAATGTGCCTCACGAAATCTGCGGCAAGCTGGTTGTTGCTGTGGACGACACCGAGGTCGCTCGACTCAAAAATCTCATGGAGCGCGGGACTCAGAATGGATTGCAGGGATTGAAATGGTTGAGCGGCGACGAAATGCGCGAGGTTGAGCCGCACGTCGCAGGCGTGGCGGGTTTGCGCGTGCCGCAGGAGGGCATCGTGGATTATCCCAAGGTCTGCGAGGCGATGTTGAAAATCATTTCTGCACAAGGGGGCAGGGTGGTCACGAACGCGCGCGTCACCAAACTGCGCGAGTCTGGCGGCGGATGGATTGCCGAAACCACTGCCGGTGAATTCGAGGCGGACTTTCTGGTGACGTGTGCCGGGCTGCATAGCGACCGCGTCAGCCAGCTTGCGGGTGAGAAGCGCGAGGTTCGCATCGTTCCGTTCCGTGGCGAATACTACAAGCTCAAGCCCGCGCGGCAGTTTCTCGTGAAGCACCTGATCTATCCCGTGCCTGATCCGGCGTTTCCGTTTCTGGGCGTTCACTTCACTCGCCTCATCGAGGGCGGCATCGAGGCCGGGCCAAATGCGGTGCTGGCTTTCAAACGCGAAGGGTACAAGAAGACGGATTTCAATCCTGTGGACCTGTTCGACGCGTTGTCCTTCGGCGGACTGTGGAAATTTCTCGGCCAGCACAAGCGCATGTGCTGGGAGGAAATCAAACGCTCGTTCAGCAAGAAACTGTTTTGCGAATCACTGCAACGCCTCGTGCCGGAGGTGCGGATGGACGATCTGGAAACGGGCGGTGCGGGTGTCCGCGCGCAGGCGATGTCGCCGGATGGAACGCTCGTGCAGGATTTCAGCTTCGTGCGCGGGCGAAAAGCATTGCACGTCCTCAACGCGCCCAGTCCGGCGGCCACGGCCTCGCTCGCCATCGGCGGGGAAATCGCGGCGCAACTGGATGGACAGGTATGATCGGGGTTGGTTGCCTTTGAATCAGGAACGGGTGTCAAACTCATCCGGCTGTGGAAACTCGGAACTCCCGAACGAAACACACCTCTATTTTCGAGGCGCGGATGTTCTCCGGTCCAATTTAGCGGAAAATGTACTGTCGCATTTTGCCCGACCTGGTTGTTGCTGAACGAACCAAATCCATTATTCATCAGCCATGATTCAACCGGAAGACCTGGTTGCTGCGGAGTGGGCCGAATGGTATCGGCTTGCCCCTGTGGAACGCTGGTTGGAAAGCGAAAAACTCTGGCAAACCTATCTCGCACTTGGAGTCTCCCTTGATCCCGAACCCGATACCCAAAGTCCTTTCTTCGATGCGCACGCACCGCGTCCGCGCCCTGCTCATGGAGCGGACAGGCGTGCGTGTTCTACGGCGCAGCCGAGTTTAGCCGCGACACCGTCATCCGCGAATTTGTCGGCGACAGTACCATTCAGATTCTGTATAATAAGTGACAGTCAATCGTTGATGAGGTTAGAATAAATTGTCGAATCCCAACGCCAATGAATAAACCAAAGATTTTCGCGCTTGGTGCAATAATTGTCGGCGCAGCTCTCATAACATTCTTCTTTGCTGGGCGTCGCAATCATAATTTGATTTCTTTTCTTAAAGAGAATCCCGAAATTCAATTGTCCTCGCTCCAAATGAGCGGCAACTTTGACGGAATGCCGCGTGCCGTATCCATAGATGAACCCGAAACGTTAAGGTATGTTACAGGCGCGCTTAAAAGGACGAATGATGAGCCAAAGTTTGGCTGTGTTTATAATGCCACATTAACATTCAGTAACGGGAAAAAATGTCGGATTACGCTCGATATACCCCGAGGCGGGCTAGTGATGAGTATTGGAGTAGAAAAGGGATGGTTGGAGGATTTAGACCATTACGGTGTTGATCTTGTGGAACCAGTGCCGAAAGGACTGGCAGATGCGTTAATACAGTTGACCAGCGTCGAGTACATGCAAGACACACAATCAAGCACCAACAGAATTAACCCTTAGAAGAGACGGAGCAGTCCGATTATTTAGACAAAGTTTAAGCCCAGCGTCAGATGCAGTCACCCGCGCTGCCGGGTCGCTTCGTAGAGGAACACCGCCGTGGCGGCGGCCACGTTCAAGGAATTCATGTGCGATGGCATCGGGATTTCCACCGTGTCGTCGCACGCGGCCAGCGTCGCTGCGGTGAGGCCCGGCCCTTCCGCGCCGAACACCAGGCAGCAGTCGCCACGCAAATCCACCGCCGACAGTTTCTTCGCGCCCGGGCGTGGATGCGCCGCCAGACAGCGAACGCCACGCGCACGCAGCGCCGTCAATTTTTCCACGAGGTTGTCCACCCGCACCACCGGTTGTTCAAACAGGGTGCCCATGGAGCCGGAAACCGCCCGGCGCTGGAACGGACTGCCGCACGTCTCGCCCACGATCACGAAATGCGCCCCGAATGCCGCACAACTCCGAACCACCGCGCCCAGATTTTCTGCGCTGGCAATTCCCTCGACGGCCGCGAGCAAAAGTGGGCGCGGCGATTGTTTGAGCAGAGTTTCAAAATCCGGCTGCGGCGGAATTTTGGCAACCGCCAGCGCGCCTTGATGCAATTGATAGCCGGTGATGGTTTCCAGCAATTTTTGCTCGCCGACGTAAATGATGATTTCCTCCTCCGGTCGGGAGCGCAATTGAGATTCAAGCTTTTCGAGCCACGCGGGCGTGAGCAGCGCGGAAACCACAGTGAACCGGCTCGCCAACAAACGTCGCACCACTTTGGCATTCGTGGCCACGAGCACTCCTGCAAGCTCGTGTTCCTCGATGCGTCTGAGCGTCAGATACAACGCCAGTTCCGGAGCGTCGAGTGATTGAACCAGCTTGATGTGCAGCGTCGCCACCGTTGAATTAAAGCCGTCGCGAGAGACAAAGAAAAGCGCGGATCGGAATTAAAGGCGTTGCACGTTCTCAACGCGCCCAGCCCGGTGGCCACGGCTTCGCTGGCCATCGGCGGAGAAATCACCGCGCAACTGGCCGGGCAAGTGTGATGCTGCTTGGACAAGAAAAAAGGCCGGCTCGTGGGAGCCGGCCTGAATTGGCGGTCAAAAAATCAGTTGCGATTTCGTCGGACCAGAATCAACGCGCCCAAACCGATGCCTAGAATTGAAAATGTTCCAGGCTCGGGGACCACTGACCGCGAGACGAAGATGTTATCGAAGTAGGCCACCTGCGTGGACGACAGATTTGATCCCACCTTGACCGTGTCCAGACTCCGATCCGTCAGCGCGGCGATATTCACGGTCTTGGACAGGATGCTGTCCACGAGAAAATCAACCGAGGTGTCGGTGATGCGGGCTTCCAACGTGTGCCAGCCGACCGTGCGGGCTGGTGCGCCAACGTCATCCAGCTTGAAGAACGCGCTCACACCGGCGCCTCCATCCGCGCCCAAAATACGGGCCATGTAAAACGAACTCGCAAGATTGTTGTTCAGTCCCATCGCGAAGAGTTGCCCGCCGCCGCTGGGAGCAAGGCCGTCGTCGAGTTCGGCGTACTGACGATAGGTGGCAGTGCCGCTCATGTCATAAAAATCGAAACGGAAGGTGACGACATCGGTGGTGGCATTCATGAAACCGATTTCCCCGACGTTTCGGGCGTTTCGCGAAACAGTGGTCAGCCCCTTGGCCGACTGACTCAGGCTGACAGCTTGCTCCGTGCTGAGAAGGGTGGTGGTGGCATTGACCGGCCAGGCTGCCACGTACGCCGCTTGATCGGCATAGCCGTCGAAATTCTCGTTGAGAAACACCTGTGCCTGGCTGACAACCGGCATGAGGATTGAGGAAGTGATGACCGAAATGACGGCAATTTGGTTTTTCATAATTCTGAGATTTTGTAATCGGGGCTTGTAACTTTATACCACACGGCAAAGAAGGCTGTCAACGAGTTCTTGGACTCGCTGGCATGTTCAATGTCAGGGTGGAAAGGCCGATGGGTGAAAGCCTGGCCGGGCTGGATGGTGTGTTCTGCGGCTTTGAACCTTCTTCTTCGTCGCCGACACTTCGGCGCTCATCAATCTCAATCAGCCGGAATTGGAAACGTGTTTCAGGTCAGCGCGGCTGCCTTCGTAGGTCTGATTGTAGGCCAGCACTTTTGGATCGGGAGTGATGTTCCAGCTCTGACATGCGGCGGAATAAACTACCGGCCACCAGTTTTCGTGCCGGGTCAATCCTTGATCCAGCACCGTGCGCCAGTTGTTCAGGATTCGCGACCAGCATTCGTCGCCATAGGCAATGGCCTTGGTCGAGTCGCCCATCGCTGAGACAAACCAGTCGCGCCCGATGCGGGCGTGCAGAACTTCGTCCGCCCAATCGTAATCCTGAAACAGTCCGGCCAGTGCGTCGCCGGATTCAACGCCGACTTCCATTTCGTAGCGCTTGCCGGTTTTGCCCATGAGTCCTTGCTCGATGAAATACAACACGGCGTGGCGTTCCATCGGCGTGCATTCTGTGTTGAGGCGATACGACCAGTTCCAACTGATGCGCGCGAGCTGCCAGTCCACGCCGTTGGCGATGAAGCCGACCTCGCCCATCATCGCGTGACGGGCTTCATCCCAGAGTTGCCGGGACATGTCGCGATAGTAACCCGCCGGTTTGTCGGGTGTCTGCGCAATGATGCTAGCCATCATCTCGGGCACGTCAATTTCGCGGATGCGCCGGTAAAAAAGCATGAGTGTCTTGGCGCGCGCGGGCATTTCCGGATCGTAGAGGAAGACCTCCGGGTTGACGCCTTGATTCCACGGATCGCGAAACCGTTCGTCGCGCTGAGGCCGACCATCGTAAACGTAGGGCTTGGCGGAATGGATGCGGGTAAGGTTCTTTTTCAATGGCTCGGTTGCGCCATCCAACTGTCCTGCAACTGCGAGACAATCATCAAGCAGAGTTAGCCAGCCGCCCATCGCTGACCTTGCCTTGCCATCTACCAATTGCGCTCCGGCCTTGTTTCCGAAACTGACCATGTCAGCCAGTTCCAGACGTGCGAAGCGAATCAGTCGGATTGTGGGTGCATCGGCGAGGTGGTTGGTTTCCTCCAGGTGACGAGCGAGTGCTGCGTCAAGCGCAGGCAACGCTTTTTCATACAGCCCGACCAGTAGTTGCGCAGTGTCGGGCGCGGCGAGAATCTCGTCGAAGAAAACCTGCAACGCATCCGAGGGAATGGCGTCGAGTCCGAGAGGCGGTTCGCGCATTTCGCCGACGCGGGTGCGGAGGCTCATCACATGCTCGGAGCAGAGGTAGGCGTGCAGACTGAATGCGGACTTCAGTTCGTAGATTGGTTCGGCAGTGATGCGGGCTGTGAAGATCTCGTGCAGCCGTTTGAAGGCATGATGATAACGCTTCAGTCGCGCCACGCATGACTCGATCATCAGGCCCGGTCGTGTCGCTTGTTCAAAGGAACAAAGCCCTGCCAACGGCGGCAGGTCACGGTAAGTTTGGAGTTTCATAAGAGTGAAACGACTTAATGGCTTTGGATTCGTTGCGTCAACTCAATAAACTGCAGTTGGGATTCACGTTCAACCAGCCAACATCAAAAGAAACCATTGTTTTTGCCTCCACCCGGAGTTTGCTCGCAAAACAAAACGGGCGCGCGTGTTGACACGAATTCCGCGCGCGAGTAGAAAGCGCCATGCCTCACGCGGAAAGCGTCCGGCGTAAACACACAAGAATGGTTGAATCCAAAGATTCGCTGGTGCAAAGGAACTGCCCGGTTTGCGGTGCGCAGGATGGCAAGCCGCACTGGCAAAAGCGCGACCTGAACCTCGTGCGCTGTGGAAGTTGCGGGATAATTTATGCGAATCCCATCCCGGTCGGCATGGCATCCGGCAAATTTTATGACGATGTTGGCACGGAGTATTATCTCTCACCCGACAAGCTTGAGAGCGATTACGCGGACGTTCGATTTGAACGCGAGCTTCGGCTGTTTCGCAGTTATTGTTCGCGTGGAGATGTCTTGGACGTGGGTTGTTCCTCCGGCGCCTTTCTGTTCCAACTGCGCAAGCGGTGGCCGGCTGATTACAAAGTTCTCGGCATGGATGTGAGCGGTGCACCGCTGGACTACGCCGAGTCGCGCGGCGTCCCGGTGGTGCGTGGAAATGTTCTGGAGGAGGAGTTCACCGGGCGCAAGTTCGACTCGGTGACGTTCTGGGCCGTACTCGAACACGTGGCCGAGCCGGGACACTTTTTGGAGAAGGCGCATTCGGTTCTCAAGCCGGGCGGGGTTTGCGTGGTTCTTGTGCCGAACTTCAGGTCGCTTGCTGTGCGTCTGCTAGGTGCGAGTTATCGCTATGTCTATTCCCAGCACTTGAATTACTTCGACAACCGGACGCTTGTGTGTCTGGCTGCGAAGAAGTTTGAAGTGATTGCAACACGGTTCACGCATTTCAATCCAGTAGTCATCTGGCAGGATTGGCGCGATGGAGGGCGGGACGTATCAAACACGGAACGGGCGCGATTACTCAAACAAACCACCGCCTATAAACAGAAGTCCTGGATGAAACCGGTGAAGGCGGCTTACGGTGTTGCCGAATACGCACTCGCCCAATGCGGGCTGGCGGACAATGTTGTGCTTGTGTTGCGAAGACGTTCGTAATTTGATGCAGCCAATTTTGAAAACCTGACCTTGCTCCTTTCATTGTCCGGCATTTAGCCAGCGGAACAATTACCTTGCGCAAGACGGGAGGGATTTGGTTCATTATAGCCGGTTCGCGCATGTGGTGGAATTGGCAGACACGCTACTTTGAGGTGGTAGTGCCGCAAGGTGTGCAGGTTCAAGTCCTGCCATGCGCACCAATTTTCATTATTGATGAGTCTCGTCGGCGCATTTGTGCAGAATGCCGAAATAGCCCGAATGAGGCCGAAGAATACCGAAAATCAATGACTTGCGTGGCAAAAACATCTTGATTTCAGCAGGCTTCAAAAAGAGGCGTTTTTTACAAATGTGCAGAATGACGTGGGACACGATTCCAGCCTATAAAAACAGGGGTTCTGTGAGTTTGTCCCACGTCCAACCGTGATTCTGCACATTGCGTTTCTGACGTGGGACCAAACCATCAATGTGCAGATGTCCCACGAGGCAAGATTTGCCTAGCAACACCCCAACACGCACCCTGCCCCGCCCTTTTAATCCCTCGCTAAAGCCCAATTGCAAGCCATCTGAAACCGCGCTGCACGCCGCCTTCCGCCTGCCTGGTTGCGCTCGGTACCACTGCCCTCGCCAGCCTTTCTCTAGCCACAAAACAAAAACGCCGGACAAGTCTCTCGACTCATCCGGCGCGGAGGCATCCCGCAGTTCAATTGCCCGCGTTTCGATCCTCACGCCGACGCCACAACGCATAACGCGCCTTCAACTCAAAGCGCACGGCCTTCCGTTCCTGATTCATGTCACGCACCGCAGCTTTCATCTCACACCTCCGAAGGCGAAGGCCCGAAGCGGCGCGGGCTGTTGCCGCTCTAGTTCATCAAACGCATTGATCCATTCCGCACGATGACGCACGAACACCTTGCGCGCGGACGCGTAGGCTTTATGCGCCTGCGAGAGCGTCTCCCTGGCGTTGCGCTCCAACTCTTGCGCGCTCTGCATCTGCGCGTAGAGACTCTGTTCAATGGCTCGTGTCATAATTTTCCTTTCGAGTTCACCGGCCTCACGCGAAGAAATAACCCAGTTCCCTCAACGACGAATATCCCTTGGGATTGGCCGCTGTGGGTTTGCCCATGACTACGTGGTCGCACACAGTCACCCGTAATAAATTCCCGGCCTTGATGAGATCGCGGGTGACTTTAATATCCAACTCCGACGGATTTGATTCGCCGCTCGGATGATTGTGCATTACGACGATGGCGCTTGCATTGGCAATAACCGCCGCCCGAAACACACTTCCCACATCGACCAATAATGTGTCTCTGTTTCCAACGCTCTCGATTACATGCCCCACACACCGCCGCTTTGTGTTCAAGATCAATACCACCAGGCATTCTTTGTCAGGGTTGAACTGCGGCGCACTCGGGATGGTGGCCTGCCAATAACCAGCGGCGCTGTGTGGGGCATCACAAATTTTCATCTCATCTGGCAACGGACACTCCCGGAGCGCCACCACCTTGAATTCCTTGGAAGTCAGACACCTTCCATACGTGAGGTTTTTCGGGACTTGTGGATTGGCCGTTTTTTTGGAAGAGTCACGGCGGACTCGGGTGTTTGTTCTCTTCATGGGGTTCTTTCATTCGGGTCTAGCTCCGGCTGGTGTTGACGCACTCGCCGGGGCGTTTTGTTTTAGGTTTGTGGTCGCCTCAGCCATTCTTGCATCTGAAGCGCATACTCAGCGCTCGGCTCTCTCTTGCTCTTCGACTCTGACAACCACTGCGAGACGCTGGCGATTTTCACTCCAAGGAAGTCCGCCAGTTTTGTCTTCGCCCCATCTGGCTTTGTTGCCAACTGGAGTTTCTTTTTAAGTAGAGGCCATTGCGCTTTCACCTCGCCAGTATTCACGGAGTCGTGAACAATGTCAATAGCTGTTATGCGACCGGCTTCGGCTTCGGCTTTTAGCCGTTTTTCAATCTCGTGAAGAAACCCCTTTTGCCAGAACCACTGCGCCGAAAGAGGTAAGTCCGGGAGATTGCTGATTTCCATCCAGCGTTCAAAAATTAAAGTCCGAGGCATGTCGCGAAGAATTCTGGCGAGCACATCATGAACCGCCAACTCATCTGGCAGATCACTGATTACTCCATGGACACGTTGCGCCCTGTCTTCAAGCCACTTTTCTGCGGGCTTGGCTTTAACTCCAGCCTCATTTTCAAAAAACGGATCACCATCCCCTTCCCAAAGCCAATCCGATCTTACGGCGAATGTATCTCTGACAACTTTTAAGAATCGGTCAGATGGTTGTTTGGCCTTGCCGGTTTCCAGTTTGCTCAAGTAACCCGCATCACAGCCGACACGCTCTGCGAATTGCTGAAGCGTCAACCCTTTGAACTCGCGCAGCCAACCGAGCCGGTCGCCTACAGTTTTAGCTAAAAGCAATTTATTTGTTGCATCAGGCATAATTTACGTCTATCAATTGTCGCCGTGACGATAAGTTGCCAAAGCCAAAGCGCGAAGCAAAAACGCGCCGAGCGCATAGCCGGAATTTGCGGCGATGCCCGAAGGCTCTGCGTATCACGTCAGCATCTACAAGCTGTGCTGACCGACAAGCGGGAATCCAAACCATTGCTCGCCCGCTACCGCACCTTGAAAAACCAGCAACGCACCGCCAACCAACCCAAGGCCACCGCGTGAAAACCATAACACCACGCTTGCAGCCCACAGATGAGGTTGTCTCGGAACTTTTCCTCCACGCCAACCAACTCGTTCCCGTGTTGGATCGGGTCGGCAATGCGGTCGCGGTCTGCTTTGATGGATTTACAGATCGTCATCCCCTCAACAAGCGCGACTTGCCACGGCTGCTGGCAGCGGGATTCCCTGAATCCTCCGGTGCGTTTGAATGCACGGTGGATATTCCCGGCCAACGTTGGTTTATCCTGCGCGCGTCCGCAGTGGAGATTGTGCGCGATGCCGCCTTGGCTGTGCTTCGCCGCATCGGCTTGCTCCGCTTCGCGCGCGTGTTCGTTTCCGAACAGCATCGCACGCTGGTCGCTTATTGGCCCGTGCCTGGAGAGCGCCTTGATTTTTCGTCAGTCAGTTTGGACTTGCAGCCCAGAGCCGGACTTGCCGCAAGCCCTCATCCGGCAACTGCCAACGAGCCAAGACCCGCAATTGCGGGCAACACCACATCAAATCGGTTCACGAAACTGCTTCAAAAGCTCTTGCTCCCCTTGGCGCATTTGAAGCCTGGCAAGGGGCGGGAACCATTCACGAAGCGGTGCAAAATACACCCGCAAACCGGGCAAAAGCTACAACCGTTATGAACGAAGACATTGATTTACTGGACAAAATTGAGAAAGGCATCACGAGCCTGCACGGAACACAAAAGACCATCCTCACCGACGTATCCCGCCTGGACAAGGAAACCCGCAAAGCCTTTGAGGATATTGAAAAGCTCAAAAAGTTTGGCAACAACACTGACGGCAGTTTCAAATCACTCGTGCGCAAAATCGAGGAAGTGCAAAGCCTTGTTCAGCGCGCGAACATCGCGGCCTTCGGCGATCCCATCAAGCGCATCACTGACGACGAAGAAAAATCAGAGCGCTTCAATGCACTCGCGCGCAAGACGCTGCTCAAGACCGGCGAGCGATTGCCGGAACATCTCCAGAAAGCCCTGGGTGAAGATACATCTCCGGGGAGCGGCTACATCACCGGCGGCATGGCCCGGGAAATCTACGATGTGCTTTCAACATTTGGCGTTTGGCCAATGTTCGACGTGGAGTTGGTTGGCAGCAAAACCACAACGGTGCCGGTGGACACTGCCGATCCGGTCTGCGTCATCATTAGCGAGGGAACACAAATTCCAGACGATGAAAACGCGGCCGGCGAAGCGCCGACTGTATCGGTGAAGATTTTTGCCACGTTGATCAACGTTTTCCAAACCTTGCTCGACGATGCCGAATACGATCTCACCAGCCGCGTGCTGCGCAAGTTTCGCAACGCCACGAATCGTCGGCTTGACCACATGGCTATTGCTGCAAACGCCGGAGCGAATGTAACGGACGGCGGTTTCACCGGCATTTTCTATGGCGGCACCGCTGCGGCTGCGGCTGCGGGGAACACCACCGTTGGGACAACGGACTTTGATGACTGGATTCGCTGCCTCACCGCGGTTGCGCCGGAAGTCCTCACACGCGATGCCCGTTGGTGGTTGCATCCAACCATTCTGGCAAAGGCGATGTTGGTCAAAGACGGCATGGGCCGCCCGATCTTCCAATCGCTCCTGGAGCGCCCGGACTTCAAAGCCATTGGCGGAATTCTCGGCTACGCGATTCAAATGTCACACGCCGCGCCCAGCACGGATGCGGCAAACGCCAAGATTGCGGCCTTCGGCGATCCGATGGGTTACTACCTCGCGATGCGGAAGGAATTCCAATTCGACGGCAGCGATCACCACAAATGGGATTACTACCAGCGCAGCTTCCGCAGCATCGCCCGCGCGGGCGGTCGCGTGCGTGCGGCAACTGCATTCGCTGTGCTGACTTTGCCAGCGGCATAAACCTAAAACGGCTGAGGGCGGATGCTCCAAAGCGTCGCCCTCAGTTAAACAACAAAACTCAACCCTCAAATCCATGAACACAAAACAATTCCGAAACGCAGGTCCATTGATCATGGCCTGTCTGTCGTTGCTTGCGTCAGTGTCGTTGACCGCATCCCGCGCCAGTGCCCAGCAGTTCACCGGAGATGCACTGCTTAACGGGCAGACCATCACGAACAACTCCACATGGTCTGCCTTCGCGACAAACGCCATTACGAAATACGACTCGGCAGGACTGCTGTTGACCACCACAGGCTCACAGGCCGGGACCGGCAATGTGGTCATCAGCGTTTTCCGTGGTGACGGCACAAACTGGGAAACCACGGCCTATCTCAAATGGACAAACGCGCTGGCTGGCAACACCACGGTTGTTTATTACCGCGAACTGCCAAACTCGGAGATTGGCAGTGTCAGTCACCTGCGATTCAGCGCGCAAAACTTTGACGCTTCCGCTTCAGGCACCAACACCACGCTCAAGTTGTTGAAGAAGCCGCGACGCGGTTGAACGCGCAAATAGCAACCGCCAACGAACATGAAAACTCACGCAGCCAACGTTTGCCGCGCCAATGTTAAGGGTGCGTTTATTCCGGTTGCGCGCGCCGCCTGGTGTTTCAGAACTGCACCGGGCGGCGCTTTACAATTTTGCTCTGGCATTAGTTCGATCTTTAATGGCCTGAGCACGCGCGGTGCTCCCCTCCGCCGCGCGCTTTATCTTGTGATGTTGACGGCGGTTGTTTGTTTCATGGCGGGGACTATCAGCTTTTGGGGGCAACAAAGTTCCACGTGCAACAATATGCTCACAACCACGACCCCGCAGATCAGCTTCAAACTTCCGCTGGTTAATCTCGGTACCGCAGTCGCCGCGCTGGCTGTGCCTGAAGAAAAAGTTTTTGCGGCGATTGAGGAAGGCAGGATTGCCTTCGCTTTTGATTTCTCAAGTTGTGGTTGCAAGCGGGTCGCTGTGCGGATACTCGCGCAGTCGCTTGCCGACTTTCAGAACCGCAAACCCGTCTCAACAGCATCCGACGCAGAACAATTCAACCAGGCGGTGCGGTTGATTTTCCCAGCGGTGACAACCAAACCGGGCGGCATTCAAACCGTCCGGGCGGTCACCATTTATCGCCGCCTCTGCATCAACCACGACCACGCTGCGCGTTTGGTTCGCGATGGCGAGATGCGATTGGCAAAGGGAGCGAAGTTTCGTCGCGGGCCAACAGGCTCGCCTGAAGTGGAATTTTCAAGCGTTGTGGAGTTCCTAAAACGGAGGCGGATCGCGTGAAAGCTTCCGCCAAAATAATTTTGAGCACAGAGCGACCCGTTCCCGTGAGGACCTATAACTGCTGCTCGCGTGTTGACATCTCGGCGGAGATGCCAACACGCCTCTTTTCCAATTCGCCACCGCCCTAAATCGCATGAACCCGAACCGCCGCCGCTGTTCATCTTCAAACTCAAATCCGCTGACCAGATCGGAATTTCTGCGTCTGTCCCCATGGAATCGCGAGCGTGCAACACGCCTGCACCGGCAATTCATCCGTGTTGAACAAGCCCGAAAAAAAGGCAAATCGGTAACCGAATCCTTCCGGCCTTTCGCCTTTTATTGGCGTGGAGAGTTTTTTCGGCGAGACAGCAGCAAACGGGTTCGCTTCTCCATCTCCACATTGCGCCGTTGTTTCTACACCTGGCTAACCGGTGGCCGCACACCTGAAGCCATCGCGCTACGTTACGGGACTTCAGCAAAGCTCAAACCAACGCTCAAGCATCTGGCGCGATACGTGAACGCCGTTGCCGATCCGGACGTGCTGACCATGCACGCTGGTTTCATCAAGTCATCAGGCGGGTTGCAATCCCAATTCAAATGGAGCTTTTTCAGCCGAGCCCTGCCTTCGACATTACGCGCGCCGGTTCGTCGGCTGCTCAAATCGCGTCGCAAACATCGCTCTGAGCAACGGCGATTTGCCCGCTTCGTCACCGGCTTCAAATCCACCCCAAGGAGGATCACTTGAACCGTCTCGCCGCCAGCACTCAAAACAGGGCGTCCGATATAGTGAGTGGCAAAATTGGGCCAAGGGCCTTGGCCCAGCAGCAGCGCGCTACTGTGGCCTTCCAGCTGACTCAGTCAGAAGCGGAAAAACATGGGTTGGGTGTCCGTTGGCAAAAGGCAATGAACCGAAGGCTGGGAATCGCCACCCGGAAAGCCTCGGCCAAGGACCAATTGAGAGGCGAGATTGTGAAACTGGTTAATCATGCTGAAGTCGAGCACATCAGCCAGCGTGAAATGACGCGCAAGGCGGGCTTGAGTTGGGGAAGTTTCAGACGGTGCCGCGATGGACTGGCCGATCCAATTGCATGGTTGCCAAGAGTGCAATCCGCCGTGGACAAAATAGTCAGCGCAAACTCGCCCCTGGCTAAAGAATCACCCGCGCCATGAATTCTTCATCAACCACCAACCCGGACAAACTTCAAGCCCTGCTCTTCGACGTCACGATTGAGGCGAACGCGCTGGCGGGCGGTGCGGCACTGTTGAACAAGGAAGCCGACAAGCTTAAAAACGAAATCGCGCTAAACAAAGTCCACTGGGTCCGGTTCGAGGCGTTGGAGGATGACAAGCAGCTTGCCACACTGGATGCACTCCGCGCGCTTCTGGTTCGCAAGGTTGAACTCAAAAAGGAATGGCTCAAGCTGGTCGCCAGAATTTCGCCGTTGCTCGAATCGCAGGCAGAGTCAGCCATCTTGTTGTTTCGCACCAACCCACAACCCGCACCCGACTTGAAAGAGATCGCCGACCTGTTCCGGCAGATGCTCCGTTTCGATCTCATCAAGAAAGTCCGCACCGCCTGTCCAACCGCAAAATTCTGACCTATGCCCAACGTAACATTCACAGTCACGGCCAACGCGGCCCAGGCCGCCGCGGAGTTCTCAAAATTTGCAGCCACAACCACGGCGGGATTGGGCAACATTGCGGCGGCTTCCGCCGCTGTTTCTGTCGCCGCCAGCAGGGCTTCTGTTGCTTCCCAAAAAATGGCAACGGGCCAGGCGCAAATAAACATCGCCACCAAGGGGAGTCTCAGCGCGTTGAACGCTTTCGCCCGCGCAGGGTCGCACATCGGCTTTTTTATCGCGCCACAAATGACCATGGCGCTCCAGTCCGCCGTCAGTGTTTTCAAGGATTTGCATCAGGCCGCTTCCGCTGCGCAGAAGACAATGAGCGCGGGTTTGCAGGTTGCCAAGGCGGCGGGGGTGATCGTCTCGGCGCTGGAAGTGTTTTTTATCGCGAAACACCTCAAGGAAATGTATGCGGCAATCCATGCTGAAGGGGCTGCCACACACCAGACCGCCCTCGCCAACGAGGCGCTGGCTGAAAGCATCCTCAAGGTGGGCAGGGCCCGCGAAGCAGCGGGCAAAATGTCGTCGGACGATCTGATGAAACTCGAGGAGCAGGTTGCGGCGGCGAGGACACTGGCAAAGACGAACGAAGCCGCCTCTGATTCGCTGCGAAAGATTGCCGCCGGAATGAGGCTACCCGAAAACAAGGCCGTCATGGAGGGCTTGAAGGAATCCCGCAGAGTTGCCGGAGTTGAAGCATCTCTCTCAAGCGTTAACACCAGCCGGGGCAGCCTCGGATTTTCGGAATTGGAAAAAGAGAAGGCCCAACTGAATGAGATCGGCTACCAGATCAGCCTCGTGGACGCAAAGCGGGCAGAGACGGCGGAAAAATTCAATGATGGACTAATCACCCGCCAACAGTTTCGAGAGCTTGAACTCGAAGACCTCTCGGCAATCCTGACTCTCGAACAGAACCGGAATGGAATCGTTGACAACAGGGTCGAAATCGAAAAAGCCAACCAGGAAAAACTCAAACGCATTCGCGAAGAACAATTGACCGGCACGCAGACCATGTTCGGGAACATGGCCATTGCCGCAAAAGCCTTCGGGCGTCAGGGGATCGTTGCCTATAAAACTTTCGCCATCGCCGAGGCCACGATCAACACCTACAAATCGGCCATCGCCGCCTACAGCTCGGTTGTCGGGATCCCGTTCATCGGTCCCGTGCTCGCACCGATTGCGGCGGGCGCGGCCATCGCCGCCGGTGCCGCACAGGTCGCCGCCATCAATGCGACGGGATTTTTGGCAGGTGGTTACACCGGCACAGGCGACAGCAGCCAGGTTGCAGGTGTTGTCCACAAAAACGAGTGGGTGATTCCAGCCGACAGCGTGCGTGATTGGGGACACCAAAACATGGCGGTGATACAAAAGGGTCCATCGGCGATGACTGCGCCGTCTGGCGATAAAAACGTCAAATTTACGCTCCATAACTACGTTGACAGGCAAGCGTGGCTTGATGCCTGCCGAGATGACATCGAAGCAATCGCCATCAGTGCCATGAAACGCAACAGCCACCGCTTTTCAGTCTGACCATAATGACGACGCCAGGACAATTCACCACCACCGCCACACAGATCGCCGCCGCGCTCGGCAAGTCGCCGCGCTTGATCCGTCGTGCGTTGGATGGCATCACGCCGTCCGGTGAATGTGTGGTGCGTGGCAATCTCACATCGCAATGGAGTTTGGAAGCCTTGCCCGCCTCGCTGCAAAAGGAATTGGAAGCCGCTCGCATCAAGCGCATCCTTGCGACAGTTGCGGCCTTGTTCAATGAAGCCGAACCGTGGAAACCAGAGTTTCCCTGGCGCGACGTGGACAACGCACAGCAAACCGACGCGCTCAAGTTGCAACGCGCCTTGCTCCCGATCCTGGAACGCCATCGCAGCCCGATCCTGGATGGCAGTGAACTGGTTGAAATCGGCCTGCGCAATTACTCGCGTGAGTTTGGCCGCGACATCGCGCCCGACCGCTGGCGTTATCTGTTCAACCGCACGTTGGATCGGGATCGCGGTGCGGAACAATTTCACAGACCGGAATTATTTCTGCCTGGCAATCTCAAACGCGCCTCTGCCAACGCACAGCACGTGACGGTTGCCAATGCGACCGACTTTGAACCGCTGAACGATTGCATCGCTCGCTTTGGCGATCCACTGAAGCCCAATGGCGCGGAGATGGACTCACTTTGGACTGAAGCTGTTGAACTGTTTTCCGAAATGGTGGACGCCACAAACCCGAAAAAGTTCAAGCGCCGATTGCTGGATTTTCTCTGGCAGCGCGCGCCGTTTCTCGCCGCTTCGTGGAATGCGTTACGCGTGAACTTTGATCGCAAAGTCAAAGGTGAATCGTCATTGCTTGACGGGCGCGAACTGAAACGCGGCGAGTCCCGCGCCGCTGCCATTTCACAAGGCGACGTGGACATCATGGCGTGGCACTCCGCACAGAACTGCGGAGGACGCACCGCGCAAGCCGTGCGCGAACTGGCAGAGCAAGGCAGCAAGTCCGGCCTCACGCCGGAAACCGTCGCACTCATCACCGCACCGAAAAAGAGCAAGAGCCATGTGAACCGGCGCTTGTTCTCAATCGTGCATCGCGATTCGGAATTGATCGCGCCTTATCTGCTCGGCAAAAAAGCCGTTGACGATGCGACGCCTTCACTGCGGCGCGACCGCGGGAACTTGCGCTCCATGCACGTCCTCACAGCGGACGATTTCACGATGCCGGTTTATTGCTTCGTGCCGGATGGCAAAGGCTGGTGGAATCTTACGCGCGGCCAAATCCTGCTGATGATTGATTGCCGCTCGCTCAAGATCATCGGCTGGTCGCTGCAACCAGAACGCAATTACAACTCGCTCATCATCCGAACGCTGATGAATCGAACGTGCGCTCAGTGGGGACTTCCGCGCGCCTGGCTGTTTGAAAATGGTATCTGGAAAAACGCCCACCTGGTCAAAGGCGCTCCGCGCGAATGGAACGAAGGCAAATCCTGGGCGGAAGAAAAACCCGGCTGGGAAAAACTTGGCGTGCGCTTCATTCACGCCAAGAAAGCCCGATCAAAGCCCGCTGAACTTGTTGGAGGGTTGCTTCAAAATTGGATGGAGCGGATGCTAGGCTATTGCGGTCGCGATGAGCGGCGCGATTGTCCCGAAGTCACCAAACGCAACAAGCTCGCCGTGGAAGCGCGCCGCGTTGAACCGCATGGACTCTTTCTGAGTTTCGAGGCATGGGATGCAGAACTCGCCAAGCTGATTGGCAGCTACAACGCCGCCATTCAGCAGGGGGACATTCTGCGGGGCATGTCACCCGACAAAGCCTTTGAGGCGTATTGGCCGCATGACGATCCGCCGACCGCGCTGGATTCAACTTGCTGGCATTTGCTCGCACACTACGTCAGTGAGCGCATCGTTGGCGTTGAAGGCATCAAGTTCAAGATCGGCGGCGAGACTTACATCTATCGCGACGAAAACACGTCTGCACTGCGAGGCAAAACCGTGCTGGCGTGGTTTGATCCTGAGTGCCCCGACCTGCTTGGAGCCACCGATTTGAAGGAACGCAATCCGGTGTTGGTGCGCCGCGAAAACAAGGTGGACTTTCTCGCCGCGCTGGATCGCGACGGCGAAGCAGGCCGCGCCTATCAATTGGAGTTGGAGAAAGCCGCTGCTCACAATGCCTATCCAAAGGCACGTTTCAATGTGCTCAAGGCGAAGTTCGCCCCGACGTTCCGCAAGAATCTGGTTTCGCCCGCCGTCTTCGACGTGGCAGCAACGTTCACCGCACAGCGCCTCGACAACGACGAAAAGAACAAGGTGGACAATCGCCGCCGTTCCAAAGTCGCAACCAATGCCCGCAAACTGGGATTGCCCACCGCATTGGTGCGTCAATCAGACGATCAGACCGCTGAAGGTTTGGACATGATGGCTCGCGCCGAAAGAGCCATGATGGAAGCGGACGAAGAAATACCAGCGGCACCGTCGTCTGGGAAGAAGACCTATGTGTTGAAACCTTACGGCAGCGGCAAGCGTGAATATGTGGATTATCTGGTTAAGCGGCTCACAGAGTTCCGCGCTGCGGGTCAGAGCTTCGGACAAAAGTTCAAAGGTGCCGGCACCTTCGCTCCGCACATCACCGCGAAGATCGCAAGTTCGCAACTCGGCTTCGATCCGCACGACGAAACCCGCTTTGACGAAGCGTGCGCCTATCTGAAATCCAAAATTGACGCGACAATTCTCGGCAAGCGGAACACGGCCAACGGCTCGCCGAATTATCACGAGTTTGAATCCCAGGCCGCGCCAACCACAAAGGCAAACCTATGAGCACGCGTCGAGTTGAATCAGGTGAACGCCGTCGCCAAAATGGTTGGGCGTCCGCAACGGAGTATGACGTGTTGCGCGGGCTGAACGGGACCGCCGTGGCCTTCAAGGCCGCGCTGCAAGACGAGCCTGAGAAACGCCAACTGCTCTACTTCCTGCAAGCATTGTCATTGCGCGAAGGTGGAACGAAACGCATCGCTCGCGAGTTGGTGGAAATGTTCCCGGAGCGCATCGGCACACCCACGATGATCAAGATCGGTTGCAAGCCTGGCAAACGGTTGACCAAGGAACAATACGCTGCCATCCGGGATGAGTTATTTGGGCGATCTGACTCCGATGTGTGGGATGAAATTCTATACAGAGAAACGGAAGTTAAGAAGCTCGAAACCCCTCCGGAAAACGCGGCTAACGAATTGTGCGCGGAGTGTCGGGATCGTTGTGGGAATTTGGCCGACTTCATCGAGGAACTTTGCTGCGATCCAAAGCTGGAGGTTGTCACACGCGCTGACGCGTGCCGGGCCTATCGTGGAATTGTTGGGCTCGTGCTGGACGATGCGCGCCACGCGCTGGAAAACAATCCACACATTGCCAGGGAACGGCCCCACCTGCAAACCGCCCTGGACAAGAAGAACGATTTTCGGTTTGCAGAGTTGTCCTGCTTTGAAGACGTGCTCGGCGCGCTCTATGAATACCAGCATCGCCACACCGAACGCGCCCGCGCTGACTTCGTTGAAACCAGCATCGGCAAGATCGTGTTCGAGGCGATGGACTACGCGCTCGATACCGGACGCTCCGCACTCATCGAAGGCAATTCCGGATTTGGCAAGACGACAGCGCTCAAAGCCTGGTGTGAAATGCACATGGGCCGCGCTCGTTACGTTCAACTGTCCGGCATTACCTCGCGGACATCATTCTTGAAGCGGATCGCAAAAGCTTGTGGCGTGGCTAGCGGCGGGGGCATGTCATCAGATAGGATTCAAACGCGCGTGGAAGAATTTCTTCAGCGCACCAAACTGATTCTGGTAATTGACGAGGGGCACTATCTCTGGCCTCAAGGTAAACGCATCACCACGCATCCCGAATTGATCAACTGGATCAACACGGCCCTCTACAACGAGGGTGTCCCATTCGCCATCTCCGCAACCAAGCAATTCAGTCTGCGCCGCCAGGTGGTCGAAAACCAAACCACATGGAGCAGTGAACAGTTGCGCCGCCGAACGCGGAAAGTGTTTCCGCTGCCGGACGCGCCGACAACCGATGACTTGCGCGCAGTTGCTCGCAAGTTGCTCAACGGACTTGGAGAATCTGCCGTCGAGTTCGTTGTCGGTTATGCGATGGCCTCGCACGGATATTTCCAAACCATCACGGACGCCATTGAAGACGCGCAACTGATTGCCAAGCGAGCGGGCAGGGAACGTATCACCGGGAAGGATTTGCAAACCGCCGTTAAAGACTGGCGTGCGCCCTCCGACGCGGCGCTACAGCGCGTCTTTGACAGCAAGCCAGTGAAAGCCAGGCGCGGTCCCCGGGCGATGCCATCGGACGAATTTGAGGCTGCTGGCACGCCAATTAGCGAGCCGTTAAACCGGCTTTCACAACCCTTGCAACCTGCCTTCAGCGGCTCTGCATCCGGGCGTCGCGAGACTCAACCGGCGGTACCGGTTCTGACTGGCTAGACCAATTTCGCTGCGCGCCTTCGCGCGCCACGACAAAGCGCTTTTCCCGGTCAAGATCGGGAAGGCTGAGAAAACCGGAATGAACCCCGGGCGCTATTTCCCTATCCACTGCGGTTTTGAAACTGAGACTCCAATCTGCACATTTGCACCGTCGTTTTACATTGAGTCTCCTTGACGTAGTCCTCGAAAAGCCGGTGCGATATTCGAGGACTACAACAAAAACGAATCAGGCAGGGTTACCGACCGCAGATCAGTTCCAACTCCTCACTCGCAACCCATCCCTCCGCATGACTCGTCCGGATAAAAAGAAAATTTCCACGCGTTCGAATCAATCGAGCCGGTTCACCGGCTGACAGTTTTGTGACCATTTCAGCATTGGCTGTTGGTGTAAGACGGAGTGGTGTTTCCATCGCGGTGATGAATCCCGTTCTTGAACGCGTGATGACGCCGAAGTTGGCCGGGAGGCTCAGGATGAACACGCCCAACCCAAGCGCAGCCACGCCCTGATGCCAGGATGATTTGCGCCCGCGGAAAATTCCCGGCAACACCAGCATCGCCCCTGTCAGCCATAAGCTGACTGCCGCAATCCACACCCATGCATCTGCTGGCAGCCATGTGGAGGCGACTTCATGCCATGCGAGCTGTGGGGATTCCAGTTGGGCCGTGGAGCGTGCGAACGCGAGATTGGTCTTTGCGTTTCCTTCGCGCGGATTCAGCCAGAGGGCGCGTTCCCAGGCGAGAATCGCGCCTGCCTTACGCTCGCGCTTCCACTCGGCATTGCCGAGATTGAGAAAAGTTCCGGCGGCAGGTTGAGCCGAAGCTGAGTCATGAAACGCCCGGGCCGCAGTGTCAAAGTCGCCTCTCTCGTAAGCCGTCACACCGGCGGAGAAGGAATGTTCGCCAACGGCCACCTCCGCCCGGACAACAAGTGCGAGCAACAGGATGGCGGTGGTGCCGGCGCTCCCAAGGATTGGCATTTGGTCCACCTTCACAACTTCGCCTCCAGTTCGTCCAGCACGCGATTCAGATCCGTCCGCAACTTCAACAACCCCTCCACCTCCACAGTCGTCCTGCCAAATTGAGATTCATCCGTCACAGCAAAGAGTGTTCGCACGACTTCGCCTACACGGCCATTGCGCGAGGCTTGATCAAGCAACGTCAGCACGTCGCTGCCTACGAGCGCACGCGGCTCGGCGGGGAAATGTGGCGCACAGGCCACGCGCATCGCGTTGACTGCCCGCGCTGCGAACCCCATGGCATCACCTCTCGCGGCGGCTTGTTCCATCGCTCGACGTTCGCGTTTGAATGCGCGTCGCGCCATGCGCCGTCGCACAATGTCCGGATGCTGTTCCAGGAAGCGCCGTCTGCGATCCCATGCCGACAGCGCGCCAAAAACCACAAGCGGTGACATCAGCATGAGGACGAAACTCGCGCGCGTCTGCATGGGGATGAGAGTGGAGGCCGTGCGGCCTGGTGTTGTTGCAAGCGGACTGAGCGTGGGCTTCCTATTGTTCTCGGACTCAGAAAGTGTATTCGCAAGCAACCATGCCTCCGCATCCACCACGGACTCCGAGTTGGTGACAAACAGTGCAACTGCCGGAATGGTCAGGTCAACATAGGTCGCGCGTTGAGGATCAAAGTAGCTGAAAGGAATTCGAGGCGTGGTCAGTGTACCATTCGTGAGCGGCGTCAAGGTGAAGGTGTAGTTCACGCTGTTCGGTGCCCTGGTTGGTGTGGGCGATGGTGGAAACGTTTGCCACTCACGCACTGTTGGTGCAGGAGGCGGTACAAAACGTGTGAGACTTCCCTGGCTGTGAAATGTTACGGTCATTTTTACGGGATCACCTACGCGGGCCATGTTCGTTGCAATTACAGGTGGATCGCTCGTGAGCGTTCCTATAAAGCCGGTGAAGCCGGGCAGCTTGCCTGCTGATGGCAGCGGATTTACCCGGAGTGTGACAGGATCGGAGTCGAGGAGGACGGGCTGTGGCGGGCTGCCGGTTGGCGAACTCTGTACTTGGACGGCAAGTGGCCCGCCAAACTGGTTGCCGCCGGTGAAGCCTTGCGCCGACACTTCCAGTGGCCCGGTAGTGAGCGGGATCAAAACAACTTCGTAGGAATAAACCGCCACGTTCGTGCCGTTGTGTGGCTGCATGGAAATGGCTTGTCTCGCGCTTGAGTTGTCGGTGAGAAACCCATCGCCGTTGATTTTCACCTGCGTCAAGCCCTGGTTAATACTTCCGCTTGGAGTCTGCACGGTTACTCGCACTGAAACGGGCTGGCCGGTGAAGACGTTCGTTGCGCCGGGTTCGATGACAAGTCTCGTGGATGCAGGTGGAGGGGGCGCGGTCTTCGGCAGAACGGTGAGCGTGGCGGCGGGAACGGTTACTGACCTGCCATAGACTTCAACGGCGAACCCGGGAATTGAATACGACCCGGGCTCCACGGCGCCGACGCGGTGGTTGAAGCTCGAGAGTGGCTTGAGCTTGTTGCCTGCTTGCGAAAAAAGTTCACCGCGCGCTGTAGCCTTGATCAACAGCTTGGCTGGCGTCGCAATTTGCTCGGGCCATGCGACGGAATCTTTGAGTGCATTGATCGAAACACGGTACGTCGCCGACTCGCCCGCGCGGATGACTGGCGGGTCAAACATTGCGAGAGCCTCGACTGCGGATGAAACGTCAATCTGCGGCTGCAAAATCATCAACTGCATCAACGGGTCGGGCTGCGGTGCGGGTGACTGGGCATAAGTGTCAATACGTAGCAGCAGCAACAGCGAAGCACCAATCACCAACATCCAAGCTCCAAGCTCCAACACTCTCTCTCGACTGCTGTTTGGATATTGAGGTTTCTCTGGAGCTTGGTGCTTGGATGTTGGAGCTTTCCCAACTTGTGCTGCGGAAATCAGATTTTTCATTTCAATAGGCATCACCAATCCCTCCCTTTACGATCTTTTGGTTTGCCTTGCTCGCCTTGCCCCATTGGCAGACGACGATCTCCTCCCAATTTGAATCCTTCGAGCAACATGCCTGCTTCCTCAGGTGAGATGCTTTTCTCTTCGCCCTCACGGCCACGTTCCTCGCGCTGTCCCTCCTTTGGGCCGTTGGGTTGATCACGTTCCTCATCTTCCTCGTCCTCGCCTGCGCCGCCGGGTGGTGCCAGCGGGTCAGGGATCATGCCGCGCAGTTGTTTCAACTTGGCCCCAAGTTCCTTGGTCATCTCACCCATCGCCTGCCCCAGTTGTTGCATTTCGCGCAAGCTGTCCACGAGTTTTGCGATGGCCCGCTCGGTCGTCCTCGCGTTGTGTTGAGCGTTCGTGTCGGCCGGATTCAATTCCGCCGCGCCTTGAAAATCCCCCAGTGCGCGCTGCCATTTGCGCAATGTCACGCCATGGATTTCCATGGCGCGCTGAAGCTGCTCGCTTGCTGCTTTCAATTCCTTTTTCGCTCCACGCCCGCGCTGGTACGCAGTCAACATCTGGAGCAGGTCATTACCCTCAAGGGCGTCGTTGACCCGTGTGAGGGCCTGTTCACCCTGTGACAATGCATTGCGGCTTCTCGCCTTGGTCCGGTTTGCGTCCGGCGATTTCTTCAACTCCTCCGCCCCCTGTTTGAATCGAACAAGTCCCAGATTGTAGAGCGCATCCGGGCGTATCCGTTCGTCCTGCTGTGCGAGCGCGGTCTGCAACAACGGTTCTGCGTCGCGCAGATCACCGGAATTCAATTTGCGAGTGCCTGCGTTGAAAAAATCGCGGGCGTTGACGGGTGCAGGTTCGGGTTGGGAGACGGAATTCGTCGTCGTATTCGCAGTGGCGTCTGCATTTATTGCTACAAGGCCAAACAGGAACACGCCGGCAAGATGCCGACGCGCCCGGGAGAACCGGCGCGTGCCGACGAGGGATTCTCCGACCAGCAGTGCCAGCGCGATGGCGAGCGGGTAATGAAATCGTTCGACACCGAGTTTGCGAGCCGGTTGATTGCTCCCCGCCACTCCGGTTGAATCCACCGCCAACCGAACCTTCGCCAGACCTTCACCCACCGGGCCCAGCGGAAAATAGTTTCCTTTCGTTGCGCGTGCTATCGCGAGCAGGGCAGGTTCGTCGAGGCGGCTCCGGACCGTTTCGCCCTTCCTGTCGCGGACAATGTCAACCTGGCCCTGATCATTCAGTGCGCGAATCTCCGCTCCCGCCACCGTGCCGACGCCGATGGTAAAGACGACCACCCCTTCGCGCGCAAGTTTTGCCGCCATGCCGGCTCCCGACTTTTCCAGATCCTCTCCGTCGGTGAGCAGCACGATGACTTTCCGGCGATCCATTTTTTCCATCGCTCGATAAGACTCGTCGAGTGCGCGACCGATGTCCGTGCCTTGAACGGGAATTGTTTTGTCATCGAGAGCGCGCAATGAATCCTCGAAAGCACCGTGATCAAACGTCAGCGGGCATTGAAGAAATGCCTGACCTGCGAACGCTACCAGACCGATGCGTCCGCGTGCGTGCCGTCGTGTGTAATCACTCACGGCAAGTTTGGCGCGTTCGAGACGATTCGGCGAAACGTCAGCCGCCAGCATGCTGCGGGAGCAATCCACCGCAAAAACGATGTCCTCGCCAAGTTCTTCGCCCGCGAGTTCGAGTTCGCCCCATTGTGGCCGGGCCAGCGCCACGCCCATGCCAGCGAAACCAAGCACGAGCAATATGTCTTTCAGCACTCGTCGGGCAGGACTGTGGGATTGCGTGAGGTTCACGAGAAAGTCAGGTGAAGCGATCTTCGCGAGTTGCTGTTGCCGGGCGCGCATCGCGTAAAGTTGGAGCGCGATCAACGTCAACGGGCACAACACTGCAAGCAAGAGCCAGCGCGGGTCGGCGAAATGGGGTGCTGCGAAGTTCATGGCACCCTCCTCAAACGCGTGTTGGCCAGAACCAATTCGAGTGCGAACAACCCCAGCGCCGTGAGCAGCGGCCATTGGAACAGCGGCGTGTAGGTAGTGTACCGCCGCAACTTCACCTCGGTTTTCTCCAGACGATCAATCTCGTCATAGATGCTCTGCAACTCGCCGATGTTTTTTGCGCGATACGAGCGCGCTCTGGAGAGGGAGGACATTTTGCTGAGCACGGAGTAGTTCGCCGGTTGCAACGTGAGCGTCGGGATGATCCTGCCCTGTGGATCCAGTTGCAACTTGCCTGTGGCTGGATCGAACGCCGGCAACTGGCACGGCTCCTCGACGCCGATCCCGATGGTGTAAACCTTTGCTCCGAGCGCTGCGGCGAGTTGCGCTGCCGGCACGGGATCAATGTCGCCTTTGTTGTTGTCGCCGTCCGTAAGCAGGATGATGAGCCGGCTCTTGCTGTCCTTGGTGGCCTTGAGGCGTTTGGCGGCAGCGGCGGTGGCGTCGCCAATGGCAGTGCCGAGTTCACGGATGATGCCCACGTGGAGGCGGCGCAAATTCTCAATCAGCCAGTCGTGGTTGAGCGTGGGCGGACTTGCCAGGTACGGCACGGCGGAAAAAGCCACAAGGCCGATTCGATCGCTCGGACGTTTGTGAACGAACTCTTCAAGCACCTTCGATGCTATGTCGAAGCGTGTGATGCGTTCGCCGGAGCCGCTCATGTCCAGAGCCATCATGGACCACGACAAATCCAGCGCGAGCATGATGTCCACGCCGCTGGCCTGCGTCTCGGTGCGGTCATTGGCGAAGCGTGGACCGGCCAATGCCACAATCAGCAATGCGACGATAAGCAGTCTGAGAAACAGCAACAACCTTCCTGCCGCGGCTTTTGCCGTGGCTCCTGCGGCGCGTGCAATGTCCGCGCTGGAGAATGTGAGCGCGGCATGTTTTCCCACACGCCCGCGCAGGAATGCATAGGCCGGCAGCAACGCTAGCAGCGCCAGCACCCACGGGTATTGAAACTCGAAGTTGCTGTTCATGCGGGTTGCGCCGTCTGTCCAGCAGCAGCTTGACGTATGCACGCGCGACGGGTTTCTCCAAGCTCCAAGAGTTGCAACGCGCGCTCTGCCGTGCCGGTCAACGGAGGACCGTCCGATTGTGCGAACTTCCGCTCGTCACACCTGAGCAGGAATTCGGCAAAGTGAGACGAAAGCTCAGGGCCAATCTTTTCGTGGATCAATATGGTCTGGCAAAATTCCCTGGTGGTAAGTTCCAACGGTGGCAATCCAAATGCAAAGATGATGTAGCGGCGCAGGCAGCGGGTGATTTCGCTCAAGGTTTGTCCATCCTCGACGTGTTGGCGGAGGGCTTCGAGTTCGCGGCGTGTCTGGATTTCAATTGCCATCGGGATGGCTGGCTTGGGTTGCAGCAACCACCAAATGGCAACGGCAAGCAGCGCCAGGACGAGGACACCTGACACAACAATCAACACGGTGTGCTGTTCCCATAACGTAGGCGGGATTTCCGGCAGTGCGGGTTGGAGCGGTGGGATGTCGTTGGTTGCTTGCGCAGATGCCAGAAACGGAATTAGAAACAAAACCTGTATGACGTATGACGTATGACGGGCATGGTCCAAAGCGATGGCTTGTATTTTGTCGGCCGGGCTTCTCCAATCCCAAAGGGATTGTGTCATGCAGCCCAGGGTTGCGAGGAACGAGCTACCCTGGGTGCGCAGCCAAAATCGAAAACAACCCCAACGGGGTTGAGTCGCCCAGATTGCATTAAATGACACAACCCCGTTGGGGTTGGGATTCATTTCCAAACGATGACCCAAGGTGGCTCGTTCCTCGCAACCTTGGGCTTTGAGCCGGAATCCCGTTGGGATTCTCCAAACGCCCTTCATTTGGATTTTGATCTTCACCCGCGCCTCCTTCCGCGCCGAAGTTCAAAGAAATGTTGCAGGGTCTGGGCGAAGGATTGTTCGGCGCTGAGGCGCAAGGTGTCCACGCCCGCGTGTTGAAGCGCGCGATCCAGTTCCGCCAATCGCTCCGTGTTGGTTTTGGAGAATTGTTCACGCACGGCAGAACGGTTTGTGTCCAGCTCCAGCAGCTCGCCGGTTTCGGCGTCTTCAATGGTCAACAAACCGGCGGACGGCAACGAACTTTCGCGCGGATCGTGCAGGTGGACGCAGATGAGATCGTGGCGCGCGTTGGTGAGGCCGATCTCCTGGATGGCATCGCGGGCGGGGAGCGCGGCTGTGTGCGAAGCACCAGCCGCAGCACTCTCAGGATTGGTGGGGCGCTGCGGCTGGGTCTGCGACCACAACCGCGCTCCGGATTCGCTGCCGAAACTATGCAAAAAGTCCGTCAGCAGGAAAACCATCGAGCGGCGCGGGAGGACGTGATTCAAGAACGTCAATGCTGCTGGAATGTTCGTGCCGCGATGTTTTGGCTCGAAGGAGAGCATTTCCCGGATCAGCCGCAGGATGTGGCGACGGCCTTTGCGTGGCGGGAGATAAAGTTCCACCTGTTCGGTGAACAGCAGCAACGCCACCTTGTCGCTCGCTCGCGCGGCGGAGATGGCGAGCGTGGCAGCGATCTCGGTGGCGAACTCGCGTTTGGTGCGCCGGACCGAACCGAATGCGGACGACGCAGAAACATCAATGGCGAGCACCATGCCCAGTTCGCGTTCCTCGCGGAAGCGTTTCACGAACGGGCGGCCCATACGATTGGTGACGTTCCAATCAATGTCACGCACGTCGTCGCCGGGCATGTATTCGCGCAACTCCTCGAAGTCCATGCCGCGCCCGCGGAACTGGCTCAAATACGCGCCGACCATCGTATCGTTGACGAGGCGGTTGGTGCGCACCTCGACGCGACGGACGGTTTCGAGTAGTTCAGCGGTGGTCATGGAATCTAGGAATGGCTAATACACGGATTCGAGGTAGCAAGTCTCTTTCTCTTCCACTTCCTCTAGGTCGGCTTGAAAAATTCTGGATTCGTCGTAATCAGGATTCATCTTCTCCCGCCAGTCCGACTCCGCAAGAATTGCCTTTTGTTCTTCTGTGAAGAACTCAATCGAAGCGGGAATTCCGCGCACAACCTTTACCAGAATCCACCTATTGTTTGTTTTCATTGGTTTTTCATTTTACGGCATCAGCATTGCATCAGACACCTTCTTGATGATCGCATACGCTTCGGCCATCGTTTCGTTGACGAGGCGGTTGGTGCGCACCTCGACGCGACGGACGGTTTCGAGCAGTTCAGCGGTGGTCATGAAAATCTAAATGGGAATGTCTTTCCAAGGCCGAACTGGTCGGCACTGCTTGCGAAAATTCTCAATTGCTGTTCCCAATTCTTGAAAAGTTTCCGTTCCTTTAACCCAATCCAAATACAAAACACGCTCTGCAACCTGTGGTAAATTGAAAAACCAGTAGAGCGGCATCAATGGGTTGATCCAAAGTTCGCCTCCCGCAGTCTTATCAGTCGAGTGATGGTTGCCAAAGTTCCCGTCAATCGCATCCAAGATTGAGATGTTCACAATGCTTGGCTGTAAAGGCATTCGCTTGAACACGGCGTGTGAAGCATCGCGATACTTGGAGACTTCCGGCATTTCTTTGGCAAGTGAAAGCGCACCCAAGTAGCCGCCTTGCTTAGTTATTTCGGCGACAGCTTCAAAGAAATATGAATGACAGACGCCGTGGAATGAATCCACGCCGACCCCAAGACAGGCCAGAAGCTTCTGACGCACTTGAATCTGCGAAACCGCTGCGATGCTTGCGATGTCTTCTTGTGGTGTTCCCAAGCTGACCTCATCACCTCGCATCACGCTATCTGTCCCTCCATCCACCAGAACGATTGTGTCGAGATTCAATCTCTCAACCAAGAGTTGGTAAGCAGCAGCCAAAGGCTGCACGCCGGATTGCTCAAAGCAATAAACCGGAACTTCCAGCTTTTCCGATTCTCGAAACCAAGATGAAAGAAAAGCTTCCGGGAAATAATCGTTTGAGTGCGCCGTATCCGCGTCCACCTTGAACAAGATTGGCGAGATGCGTTCAGCTTTTGTTGCTGAAAGCGCCGAAAAGGAAAGATTGGCGAGGTGGACTTCTTTGCCAGCTTTTCGCAGTGCAAAATACAGCGGCAGCCCGCAGAAAATGTCAAAGCCACCGCCTGCTCCGGCCAATAGAATTCGCTGGGAGCTTTCGAGACGTTGAAAGAATGGAAGTTTTAAGAATTCCATTTTAATCACGGCACCGGCACCGCATTAAACACCTTCTTAATGATCGCATCCGTCGTCACGGCCTGCGCTTCGGCTTCGTAGGTCAGGATGATGCGGTGGCGCAACACATCCGGGCCGATGCTCTTCACGTCCTCGGGCGTGACATAGGTGCGGCCTTGCAGCAACGCCCACGCTTTGGCGGCGAGCGTCAGGTAAATCGTCGCCCGCGGTGACGCGCCGAACTGGATGAAGTTCTTGATGTCCAGTTTGTGCTTCTCCGGCTGGCGCGTGGCGAACACCACCTGCACAATGTAATCCCGCACCTTGTCATCCACGTGGATCTGGTCCACGAGCTTGCGGGCTTTGAGAATGTCGTCGAGGCCGATGACGGGTTTGACGGGATTCTCCGGCGAGGTGAACGCCATGCGATCCAGAATCTTCCGCTCCTCCGCTTCGGACGGGTAATCGAGGATGACCTTGAACATGAAGCGATCCACCTGCGCTTCGGGCAACGGATAGGTGCCTTCCTGATCAATCGGGTTTTCCGTCGCCAGCACGAGAAACGGCGAGGGCAGCAACATCGTCTCGCCGCCGAGCGTCACCTGACGTTCCTGCATGGCTTCGAGCAGGGCACTTTGAACTTTGGCAGGCGCGCGATTGATTTCATCGGCGAGCAGGAAATTGGTGAACACCGGGCCTTTGGTGGCGTGATATTTCCCGTCCTGCGGGCTATAGATCAGGTTGCCCACGATGTCGGCGGGCAGGAGGTCAGGCGTGAACTGGATGCGGCGGAAGTTCGCCTGCACAGCGGAAGCGAGCGTGCGGACGGAGAGAGTTTTCGCCAAACCCGGTACGCCTTCGAGCAGAACGTGACCATTGGCGAGCAATCCGACGAGCAGGCGATCCACCAGTTGTTCCTGACCGACGATGACGCCAGCGATTTCCGCGCGGAGCGTCTTGACCCACGCGGATACGGCTTGAGCCGGTTCGTTGAGAGATTGATTCATGCGCGGAGACTTTAGAGAGGCGAGGCGGGTGACTCAAGCGCGGGGAATGATCTCGGAAAGACTGAAAGTGCCGGACGGTTCTTTGTTGGAGTTCACGCTTTAGCGTGTCCGGGCATCGCATGGCGTGACTGGGACAAGCTAAAGCTTGAACTCCAACGTGCGTGCGAAAGTGTTCGGATTTCTCCAACAACCTCCCCGCCGTTTACGCGCTGCGACCTGGGACCGGTCGCGCTCCGGTAGAGGTGCAGAGGTTTTTCGCGTTGTAAGATGGGCCAAGGTTCGCTTCCATCCACGCGCACATGGACAAGAGCAAATCGCAAATTGTGGAGTTTCTCAGCCGACACGGCGCGAAGCTGGCGTTGGGCTTCGTGATTGTGCTGGTGTTGTTCGTGCGTGTGCGTCTGCGCGAGACGCCGCTTGAACGTGACGAAGGCGAGTATGCCTACGCCGGTCAGCTCATGCTTGAGGGAATTCCTCCGTATAAACTTGCCTACAACATGAAGTTGCCCGGCACGTACGCGGCCTACGCGTTGATCATGGCGGTGTTTGGACAGACGGATTCAGGAATCCACATCGGTCTGGCACTCGTGAATCTGGCGACAATCGTGATGATTTATTTCATGGGGCGTCGGGTGCTGGATGCCACGGCGGGCGGAGCGGCGGCGCTTGCGTATGGTTTGCTTTCGACGAGTTCGGCGTTTCTTGGGCTTGCCGGGCACGCCACGCATTTTGTCGTGTTCTGTGCAATGGCGGGAGTTTTGTTGCTGCTCAAGGCGCGTGAAACGGAGAAGCCAGCTTTGTTCTTTGCATCCGGGGTGATGTTTGGGGGCGCGTTCCTGATGAAGCAACATGGCGTGTTCTTCGGCGTGTTTGGACTGGGCTACGTGCTCTGGCAGAATCTCGTGAAGGCTGAAAAGAACTGGCAACGATGCTGGCGGGAGTTTGGGTTTCTGTTGGGAGGATTGATGCTGCCGTTTGTGATCACGTGTGCTGTGCTGGCGGCGTTTGGCGTGTTCAAGCCGTTTTGGTTTTGGACGTTTACCTATGCCAAGGAATACGCTGGAGCCATTAGCTTTGATCAACTGCCGGCAATCCTGCGGGCTGCTTTGGAATCGAGCGTGGGATTGAACGCCATCTTCTGGGTGCTTGCCGCTGTGGGCGCTGTGATGATGTGGTGGGAGAAACGTCTGCGCGCGGCGCTGCCGTTTGTAACGGGTTTTGCGCTGGCAGGTATTCTGGCGTTGTGCGCGGGGATGTATTTCCGGCATCACTATTTCATCCTGCTTCTGCCTGTGGTGGCGTTGCTCAATGGCGTGGTGGTAAGTCGTGCGTTGTTTCTGATTCGAAATGAAAAGTCCGTGGAGCTTTTCCTGGCGCTTGGTGGACTGGTGCTTTACGGGCTGGCGGTGCTGGTGGCCATTGCGATGCACGGGGAGGAATGGTTTTCCGCGACGCCGGTAAAAGTGTCCGAGTCCACATATCACTACAACCTGTTCTCCGAGACGCGCCGGCTGGCGATGGACCTGCGGGCAGAGTCGCCGGGCAATGCACGTGTGGTGGTGGTGGGATCCGAGCCGCAGATTTATTTTTACTCCCATCGTCATTCCGCCAGCGGCTACATCTATACCTATGCATTGATGGAAGCGCATCCGTATGCGGTGAAGATGCAGGATGAGATGATCCACGAGATCGAAACTGCCCGGCCTGAATACGCGGTGTACGTTTCCGATCCGACCTCCTGGGCGCAGCGGGAGGATTCGGAGAAGAAGATTTTCCAGTGGTGGGAGGCTTACTGGGGCGAACACTACGAGTTATTGCGATCCATCCCGGTGATGCGCGAACGCGTGTCAGGTCAAAACCTCCGAGATCCATCAGCTCCAAATCAAAACACCGGCATCATCATGGTGCTCAAACGGAAAGATGTTGTCGCGGCTCCGAAGAAGTCTGCGCAATAAACTCCTCGAACCACGGCTCTGGTTTGGCGCGAAACTCCACGGGCGCGCCTCGCCAGGCCAATCGCACTGCTGAAGCATGCAGTGCGTGGTTGGGCAGCAACAGTGCGGCTCGTTGTGCATCGGTGAGCCGCTGTTCCACGAGCGCGAGATAGCAATCCTCGTCACCTCCGTAGATTTTGTCGCCCACGATTGGATGACCAAGATGCGCAAGGTGGATGCGAATTTGATGTTTTCGTCCTGTGCGGGGAAACACGCGTAGCAAGGTGAACGGTGCACCATCCCGTTCGAACCGCCACTCCACAGAATAATTCGTCTGCGCGGTTGCGCCTCCAATCACCACGCAATCCTTGATGGCGACACGGCTTTGTGTGTCCTTGCCGAGCGCGGCGTCAATTGTCCCGGAATCGGCGGAAACGGTTCCGTGTACGATGGCGAGATATTCTTTTTGCACCGCGCGTTGTTCCCAGACCTTGCCGAGTTCGCCGGCTGTTTTGGCATTACGGGCCATGAGGATGACACCGCTGGTTTCTCGATCCAGGCGGTTGATGAGATGGGGTGGTGGATTTGGGCCAAGGTGCAATCGTGCCCGGCTGATGAGGCTCGACATGGCATCGCCCTTGGTTGGATGACAAACCAGGCCGGCTTGTTTGTTGAGCACGAGAAGGTCGGCGTCCTCATAAATGATGTTCAATCCGCAATCCACGGGTACAGTGCATAGGCGCACGGCGATGGGGTCAAGCGATATGGGGGACTGAAGCCAGACGTCCGCCCGGCCTGCTTTTTGGAATCGCACCTGAAAAAACATTGCGCCATGCCGGTGTCTTTGGCTTCATTTGGTGTGCCGCAGCTGGCTGACAACAAACAAAGGGCCGTCGTGCTCCGCAAACGGATGACAGTTTTTTATTCCGGTCGCGTTCAAGGGGTTGGTTTTCGTTACACTGTGAAGAACGTGGCGACGGGTTTTGAGGTCAACGGCATGGTGCGCAACCTGCCCGATGGGCGCGTTGAGTTGGTGGTGGAAGGCGACAAGACGGAGTTGGAGGCGTTTCTCGCGGCCATTCACGAGTCGGGACTCGGGGCGAACATCCGCCACGAAGACGTGAGTTGGGCCGAAGCGCGCGGTGAGTTTCGTGGTTTTGAAATTGTTCGATAGCACATGAAGTTTGCAATCATAGCCGATATACACGCGAATCTGGAGGCGTTTCAGGTTGTACTGGAAGACGCCAAGAACCAGAAGGTGACGCATTACGCGTGTCTGGGCGACGTCGTCGGCTACAACGCCAACCCCAAGGAATGCCTCGACATTGTGCGCAAGATGGGAATGCCCTGCGTCAAAGGCAATCACGACGAGTATTGCTCGAGCGAGGAACATCTCGAAGGTTTCAACCCCGCCGCCGCCGAGGCCGTAAACTGGACGCGCGGTCAAATCTCCGAGGACGACCGCCAGTGGCTGCGCGAACTGAAATACACGCGCATGGTCACGACGTTTACGATTGTTCACGCCACGCTTGATGCGCCTCAACGCTGGGGCTACGTCTTTGACAAGCTTGCCGCCGCCGCCAGCTTCACCTATCAGAACACGCCGTTGTGTTTCTTCGGTCACACTCACGTGCCCGTGGCATTCATCCGCGATAGCGTGGTGCGCGGCGGCACGTATTCAAAATTCAAAATCGAAGCGGGGAAAAAGTATTTCATCAACGTCGGCGCTGTTGGGCAGCCGCGCGACAACAATCCCAAGTCCTCCTATGTGATCTACGACGTGGACGAAGGAACGATTGAACAGCGCAGGCTTGATTACGACATCGCGACCGCGCAGAAAAAAATCATCGCAGCAGGTTTGCCAGAGCGGCTGGCCGAACGGCTGGCTTACGGCAGGTAATAAGCTCCAGGCACCAACATCCAAGCTCCAGAGAAGCACCAACAATCAAATTCCAGGTGGAGAGTATGCGATGGGAATTTTTTTGGCTGGAACTTGAAGCTTCTCTCGATGTTGGCGCTTGGAATTTGGAGCTTTGAAAATTCTCATCCTCAAACCCAGTTCGCTAGGTGATGTCATCCAGGCATTGCCAGTCCTGCGGTTGCTCAAGCTCCACCTTCCCAACTCTGAAGTTTTCTGGTGGATTGATTCCGGCCTTGCCTCCCTGCTTGAAGGTGATCCCGATCTGGCAGGCGTGGTGCGTTTCGAACGAAAGCGATGGGGTTCACCCCGGCATTGGCCGGAGGCTGTGCAAAGCATACGCTGGATGCGCCGGCAAAATTTCGACTGGGTGATTGATCTTCAGTGCCTCGCGCGCAGCGGTGCGTTTGCGTGGCTTGCCAATGGAAAACTTCTTGCCGGTCTCGATGAACCTCGCGAAGGCGCGTGCGGTTTCTACGACGTGATTGCACGGCGTGCCTCGTATCATACGCACGCGGTGGACTGGTATCTCTCGTTGCTGCCGCTGCTGGGTGTGCCGGTGCATCGTGACTTCGTCTGGTTGCCGGAGCGGGAAGATGTTGCGGCTGGCGTGAAGGAGAAATGGAAGCCCGATGGGACACGGTGGATTGCGATCCAGCCCGGGGCACGGTGGTTGAACAAGCGCTGGCCTGTTGCCCACTTCGTAGAACTTGTCAGGCAAATTCTCGCACGGCGAAGCGATGTGCATTTTCTTGTGTTTGGCAGCAAGGATGACGAATTACTTGGCGACGAAATTCTGCGAGCGGCCTCGGAACGATGCTGGAATCTTGCGGGGAAAACTTCACTGCTCGAAACAATTGAACTGCTCCGGTTGTGCGAACTGATGGTAACGAATGACACCGGGCCGATGCACGCCGCCGCTGCGCTGGGCAGGCCTGTCATCAGCATCCATGGTCCTACTGAACCTCGACGCACAGGTGCTTATGGCCAGATGCAGACTGCGCTGAAGCACGCCTTGCCATGCGCCCCGTGCATGAAATCAGAATGTTCGTGGAATAATCGGATGGAATGTCTGATTGCAATCTCACCCGAGACGGTTTGCGCGCACGTTGAGGCGGCACTTGGTTCGACGCGCTGAAGATCAGCTTGGGCGGAGGTTTCCATATTTTGGGACCTTGGAGCCACCTTGCCGGCAAAGAGGGCGGCTGGAAATTCAACGACGCTCTTACCACGCGCCATCAGCCAGCAACGACGTGACCTGCTTCGCCACGTCGGTCGCAAGCAGCGGCAACGCCTGGCGCTCCACGCTCACCAGATCCGACCCGACACGGATCAACGTGTAGCCAGTCACCGGTTTGTCGAACAGTACGCGGCCTGTGGCGGCTTCACGCGCTGTCACCTGTACCGTCATCGTCAGCCGGTAATCCTGCACCGTGATGATGTCATTGGGGAGAAAGCTCAACTCACGCCGGCGAAATTCGGTGACGTTTCCGCTCACCACAATGTCACCCGAGTCGTGCGTGGCAAGCCGGAAGGTGCCGTCGCGTTGAAGCTCCTTTCGCAGTGCGGCAGTAACGGAATCGCCGAGACGCGGCTCGATGGTTTTGTTTGTGAGTGGAATGACTTGGACTGTGCGTCCTCCGGGGGCATCGCCGTTTGTCGGGCCGAGCCGGTAACCAGCGCAACCGGCAAGCGCAAGTGACATCAAAGCGGCAGGAATTGCGTGGCGAAGACGCATGTTAATTGGACGCGGGCTGCTGGCGTTGCTTGATCTGGTCAATGCGCACCCGGGCATCATTGGCCTGGGCGGAATTCGGGTCCTGCAAAACCACTTCGTTGTAATAAATCAACGCGCCGCTCCACTTCTTCCGCTTCTCGTAGTACTGCGCTATCTGGTAACTGCCACGCGCCTGTTCGGTCTTGAGCTGGGCAATGACGCGCTGGGCCTGCGGAACGCGCCGATCCTCGGGATACAACGTGACAAAATCCGTGAACACTTCAATGGCGCTGCCCGCCGCGCTTTGATCGTAATCCGCCGCCTGCGCCTGCTTTTGATGCGATGAACCGGCGCGGAACATTGCGTCTGACGCGATCACCGGGCGGTCGTGGTAGCGATCCAGCGCTCGCTCGTATGCGGCAACTGCCAGACCATATTCCCTGCGTTTCTCCTGCGCCGCACCGATGCGAAGTTGCGCGTGTGGGGCCACGTCGCTGTAAGGGCCGTTGTTGACGACCTTCTCAAACAGGCCAGCGGTTTTTTCCATGTTGGGCAGAAACGGAATGTATTTCCAGAGCTTGAAGCGCTGACCCTTGAGGAAACGCAGGCTGATCTCATACTGGTGTTGTAATGCTTCCTTCACCTTGTCGCTCTTGGGATACTTCTCGATGATCTTCTGGTATTCGTTGAACGCGCGTTCGTCGTCCTTCTTCAGTTCGAGGCTGCGGGCAATGAGGAATTGCGCACCCGGAGCGTAGTCCGAAAGCGGCCACACCTGGATGACACGAGCAGCGGCGCGCTGTGCAAGGGAGTAATCCTTTTTGTCGAAGGCCTGTTGCGCGACTTCGAGTTGATCCTTGGCACGGGCGCGACGCCATTTGCCGAGGCCATCGGCGGATTCATAGACCCAGCCTTCGCCCGGCGTATAAACCAGAGGTGCGGGCGAACTAAACGGAATCATCGCGGCGCAAAGGGCAATGAAAAGCGAGCAATACAGTCGGCGACTCATGGGATGAGGTTAGCGGGGGCGATGGGGGAGTCAAGAATCGGGAATCCCTTGAAGAACTGGACAGCGCGAGGACGAGGGGACGTTTCTCACGCCTTCAGAAAGAACTTCCGCTGCTTGTCGCTGATGTTCATTTCAAGCTTTTCCATCACCTGCAGCATGTCCTCCCAGACCTTGCGCTTCTCGCTCATCGCCTGGTTGCGCAGCAGATAGGCCGGATGATACGTCGGCATGAGCGGGATGCCGCGATACGTCTGCCAGTTGCCGCGAAGCTTTGAGATGCCCATGGTCTTGCCCAGCAATCCATCCACCGCCGTCGCGCCAAGCGCAACGAGCACCTTCGGCTTGATGAGGTCAATCTGTTCGTGCAGATACGGGATGCAGGTTTTCATTTCATCGCTCGTAGGTTTACGATTGCCTGCGGACTGCCCCGGTGTGTCGGGCCGGCATTTCAATATGTTGGCAATGTAAACATCAGCGCGGCTCTGCCCCATTGTCTCGATGATTTTCGTCAGCAGTTGGCCCGCCTTGCCCACGAACGGCTCGCCCTGTTCGTCCTCGTCCGCTCCCGGAGCTTCGCCCACGAACATGAGGGGCGAATCAATGTTGCCGACACCGAACACGACGGTCTTGCGCGCCGATGCGAGGTGCGCGCATTGCACGCAAGCCAGCACGCGCCGTTGCAATTCAGCAAACGCTGCGGCCTTGCCCGCATCGGTGGATTTCGATTCAGAACGAACGGGCTTGGTGGCAGGCATGATTGGCGGCGGGGGTTGAGAAGCAGCAGTTCCAGATTTGTTGAAACCAAACACGGAATTACCTCTTGTGGCGGTTGGAGTTTCAGGCAGGTGCAAGGTGGGTGAAGCGTGCGACGGGGCGACAGCAGGCGCGGTTGCAGGCAGGCTCAACGCCCGCAACGTCTCTGCTGACACCGCAACATGCCTGACGCCGCGCGATTGCAACCCTTCCAGGTGGCGGATGGCGGCGTCGAGCAATTGTTCATACGCGGATGACACTGGCGACATCGTAGGAGGTCTTTGGCGTGACGCAAGGATTTCACTTTTGCATCGGCGCGGCTTCGCATAGGATTCCAACATGTCTGAGATTGTAAAATTCGTGAACAATGGCGCCGCCGCCATCACGCCCGCTGTTGCCGAAAAAGTGTTGCGCCAGTTGCCGCAATGGAAACTGGAGTTCACTCAGATCCACGCGCCCCTGTTTCCGCATCTTGTGGATCAACTGGAATTTCTTGCGGACGCCGCCGAAGACGTGCTCGAAGGCGCCTACAAGGAACTCCCCTATTCCGCCTTCTCACAGGCAATCTTCGCTCTGGTGTATGCGCACAAAAAAGGAGGCATAATCCCGGACACCGTCCTGAGTCTCGGCTATGCGGACAACTCAAGCGTGGTGCGCGCAGTCCTGATCCAGAACGAAAAGGCGTTCGCGGTTTACGCCGGCACGCAGGGCGGCGACTGGCAGAAAATCACCAGCCAGCCCTGACTGGTGGTCACTGTTGCGCCGGTGGCGGAAGGTTCTTTTGATCGGCTTCAGGCGGCAGGTTGATTACTGGCGGAGGAGGAGTATTGTGTTGTGCGCGTTTCCTTAGAGCAATTACTGCGATCACACACCCGGTCCACGTCGGCAGCATGTCCACGAGCGGGATGAATTCCACGACAAACGTCGGCAGCAACAACAGGTGAAACCCCAACAACCAAACCGTCAGTAGCATGGCGATCACGTCAATGATCTCGGGTGCCATCGGCACCAACTGAAACGGAATCTGCAATCCATCCGCCACCAGCGCGACGAGCAGGGCGAGCATGATCCGTGTGCGCGTCAGTTGCGGCGCGCGGAACATGCTGTTGAGTTTGTCGAGCGGGATCATTTCTTTACCCGCCCGATTGTAAACGGAGGCGCGCGTTCGCGCAAAAGATTCCCGGTACGTTGAGCGCGGGGAGGCGGAAAACAATTGGCGGGGCATTGCCTGAAATGGCCGGGTGTCACCGTTTGAAATTTGGAGCTTAATACTCCGTTCGATTCATGGTTAATTCACGGCCATGGTTTTGCCCTACAAAGTCGCCACGCTGCTCTACTGCTTCAACGAGCACGACGAAATCCTCCTGCTTGAACGCGCACAGGAGCCGAATCGCGGTTTGTGGAGTCCCTGTGGCGGGAAGCTGCACACGGACGAAGGCGAGTCGCCCTACGCCTGCGCCTGCCGCGAGGCGCATGAAGAAACGGGTTTGAAGCTCGCCCCGCATGATCTGCATCTGACCGGTCTTGTCAGCGAACACGGCTACCAGGGCCGCACGCACTGGCTGATGTTTTTGTTTGAGGTGAAGCCGAAGCTGAAATCGCTTCCGGCTGTTCATAAGGAAGGCAGATTTCATTTCTTCACGCGCCAGGCATTGGACGAACTGAAACTGCCGCAGACCGACAGCGAAAAAATCTGGCCGTGGTTCTGGCGGCATCGCGGCGGGTTCTTCGCCGCGCATTGTCATTGTCATCCCGATGGGAGAAATGATTGGACTCTGGAGGAAGGGCAGGTTGTGAGGCATTGAGTCAGGGTGCCGTGGAAGTGCGCTCGAAACGAATCACTTGCCAGGATGCCTGCGCCTTGCATCAAGGACATGTGGGATGCTGGCCAGCTTTCAGTCCGCAGTGCTTGGCAGCAGATGTGAGCGCAAGATGCTCCGGACAGTTTCCAGATCGCGCCGCTGAAATGCCTCGGCAATCGTATGATGTTCACGGATTGCCTTGCGGGCGTGAGGTGGATGATTGTAGATAGCCGAAAACTGAAAGTAATCAGCCAAGACCTGGTGCATTCCTGCGATAAGGGGATTGCCAGTCATCTCGAGAATGACTCCATGGAATGCCATGTCAATCCGGTCTGCCTCTGCATTGTGACCATGTTGGGCTGCCACCGCATCAAATTCATCAGCCAGCACCACCAGTCGCCGGACTTGGCCATCTGTTGCGTGGGTCATGGCCAGATCTACCGCACCCAGTTCGATGACGTATCGCCACTGGGCCAGCAAATGAAATCCTTTTGCTCCGGCCACGCGACCAAACATCGGTACCCACCGGGCTGAAAGTTTTACAGGGTCGGGCTGTGCAACCAAGACGCCCTTGCGCCTGCGGCTGGTTACCACACCGAGCGCCTGCAACTGGCTTACGGCTTCGCGGGCCACCGTTCGCGATACCTCATACCGCTTCTCGATCTGGTCGCTGGTCATGAACAAATCCCCCTCCGCCAGTTTGGATGAGAGAATGTCAGCGTGAATTCGGTTGGCGACGGTGGTGGAAAGAGTCATTGAGAATATTTCGATTACACTTCCATATTACATTTGCCACTCTCTGCGTTTGGCGGATTGAGATTGTGAATGCCGCATCATTTTTCCACAAAACCAGGAAGACCTGTCTGAATTCTCAGAAGATCGGCCTTTTCATTCGGAAGCGCAGGGCGGCCACGTTGGAGTCTTATTGGGGATTTCCATTTCCAAAACTCGACGTGACCGTCTGCAAAGGAGAAAACCGCTCCAGCATGTCTTTGTGCCGGCAAATCACCCCATTCTGTTGAAGGATAGACACGCAACCCGACGTTGCCATCGTTGATAAAATTATCCGTTGCCGTCCTGTTCTCCTGCTCCTCCACAAAAATAAAGGCTTTGACCGGCTTGGGATCTATGATGCTTGAATATTTCTTGGTTGGGGGAGGCATGGAACTGCTCATCGAATAACTTCGGGTTGTCGGAGTCGCTGGCAACCCGCCTGCAGCTCGGACCATCCATCTGTCCGTGGGACACACGTAGATGCCATCGTTCGGATTATACTTGTACAGCACCCCTTGTTTGATGCCTTTTGTGTCTTTGTCCGTCTGCACGTTTCCATATATCCATGCTTCCATTCCAGGCACACCAAAGACTCCACCGGAGTTGTTTGGTGGCATAAAGTCGGAGTTGTCATCCGAATACATGATGCAGCCCGTCTGGAGTTGCTTGACGTTGGCGAGGCATCGTATCCGCTGTGCCTTATCCTTGGCCTTGGACAATGCCGGCAGAAGCATGGCGGCCAGAATCGCGATGATCGCAATGACCACCAGTAGCTCGATCAATGTAAAACCTGGAGCGTGTTGTGGTGTTGTTCTCGTACTTCTCATACTTGGCCTTTGCTGGTGATTGATACTATCTTATTCCATCCTATTTTGCCGCGCCTTCCTGTCAACTTGATTCTCGAATAAATCCACTCTTACGCGCCGGAATACCGAGGTTTCTTTGGGTTTTTGAGCTCTCAGTCCAAGATCGGTCTTCGTCCCTCATGGAACTGAAAGGATTTCCGGCCTGAACCTCGCCACAAGCTGGCCCGGGAGTTTCAGGTCAATCGAACCGGGCACAAATTTTTCCACAGCAACATGGCCGTCACAGAACGTTGTATTGGCATTCCGGTTGTGGCGGAAATGACCATTCGGATAACTCGCCGAATCATCCAGATAATAAAATTCCTCGAGCATCGGATTTTCAGGCGAGGCAGGCGATTGGAAATCGTTTACCTGTGCGGCGTCGGCCAGCAGCAGTGCTTCGGCGGGGTGTACTATGGCGGAAACCTTGATTGGTGGCTGTTTCTGGGTGATGGGCGAGAGGTTTTTGTTGTAGCCGTAACTGAAGACGACATTGGTGGCCTTCAGTTTGAATTGCGGCGACGTATAGTTCAACGACGGGCAAAGCCGCGCATCGCTGCCCCGGAGATATGGGTAAAGCACACCAGCGGACAGATCGAACGCCCGCTGACCTTCTCCTATGCCCGGTTGCGGTGATTGCAACCAGCCAAACCACCAGAGCTGGCCGCCGTTTGTGTTCGAGGGAATTGCGTAGAAACAAACCCCGCCGTTGTCGTTCCAGTACATCTGGGTGGCAAGACCGAGTTGATGAAGGTTGCTGGTACAATGAATCCGTTGCGCCGAGCTTTTACCGCGCACCAACGCCGGCAGGAGCATCGCGGCAAGGATTGCGATGATGGCGATGACGACGAGAAGTTCAATGAGTGTGAAGCCGGAGGCGTGGTGCGTGGTGCGTGGTGCGTGAACAGAATGATCGCCCCTGCTGCCACTCGACCGTAAATCATAAATCGCAGATCGTACATTCACGGTCGGTTTGCCCTCACTCGATAGCACGCCATGCCCGTCGGCGGATTCGTGTCTTGCAGGATCAACATGCCTCCGTTTCCCGTCATTGAACCGGTTGCCGCCGCCCACAAATCGAAATTCGCCGTCCGCTCCAGGCTGTAAACCCAGTTGCTGCGACTCATGAACTGCGCCTGCCACACATCGCCATTGAACGCGCCGGAAAAGTTTTCAACCGGTGGAGGAGGCGTGGTGATCGTGATGTTGTCCACTGTTCCGTGTGCGAGGATCGAGCCGATGTCACGCACGTCGCTGTAACTGCTGATGGAAAACGTCGCCACGCGAAAATCGAAATTCGTCGGCACAATGATCGTTTGAGTGTCACCGTACTGCCCGGAATTGTTGGTGACAGTTGTGAGAAGAGTGCGAGTCGCGCCGTCATACGTCATCGCCACCCGGAATGTTGCTCCCGGCGTCATTTCGGCAAGATTGTCATGATTGTAGAGCCACGCGTTGTTGGTGGAGACGATGGTCTGCGCAATGGTTGGCAGGAACGACGCGAACGGCGGAAAAAAATCAAACTCGAAAAGATTGCGCGGACCGTAAGTTGCATTGACGCCGGCACCGCGTGAAAAGTTTGTAAGCGTGGCCTGATCGAGATCAAGAAATCCAATGGCTGCCGCTGCGGCGAATGGTTTGTTGGATGTGGCGCCGCTTGCGTAGTCGTCAAACGTGAGATCGAAGCTCAATTCAAAATCATCATCGCGGGAGAGGATGGTGCCGAGCGGCAGATAAAAGTAACTGTTGGTCTTTGATGAATCCCAGGTCACGCGCAGGTTCTCGTTTGTGCTGTCCCAGTGAAAGAGATTCGGGTTACCAAAAATCCGCCAACCATTCGCATTGGGATTGCTCGCGAAGTCCTCGGTGATCGTGACGGCACGGACAGGCACGACGGACAACATGATGAGCAGCGTGATGATTTGAGCGCCATTGATCTTCTCAGGCCTCATTTGTTTTCGCCTCTTTGTGGCATTCACCGGCCCGGGTGCTGGCGGGTTGGATGTGATACGGGCAATGCCGGCAATCATTCTCGCAGCAGCAGCCGCGACGCAGATGGTACGCCGCTGTAAACACCATCAATCCATCCGGCTCAAAGTAATAATCGCCCGACTTCGGGGACTGATCCCCCGTCCGCAATCGTTGTGTGTGGAACGATTCCACGCAACTTCGGCAGATGCAGGACCGATGCCTCGCGGCCTCCGGAACAAGTGCGAGAAGCTCTGCCGGGAAATACACAGACGCACACCAACACGCGCCTTTGCAGGCTGAGGTTGTGCAAAGCTGGCAATCATTCGCTCCGCCGCACAACGGGCAGCGCCCGCTTTCGCTGCCCGCTGGCGGTGGAATAATTGTCTTGGTGGCGCTTGCCATGGGATGTAGCGGGCGAAGTGGATTTGCGGTCTGGAGCTATTTCCGGCGTCGTGCAAACGCCATGACCGTCAGGCCGGTCAACAGCAGTGAAGTTGATGCCGGCTCCGGCACGAGTGCGAATCCGTCTATCTCTGCGTTTCCAGTGAAGACTTCCACGCGCACATAACTGATGCTTCCAAGAGAAACACTCTGCCCCAGTCCGTCCTGTGCCCATGAGATGTCAAATCCAGCTCCGCCACCTGAACCATTGTAGAGGGATCGGATGCCCGCAAGGTCCTGTCCTGCGAACGAGGATGCGTTGAGCGACGGATTGACCGGTGCAGCGAAGTTGCCCATGCCGTCTGTGGGAAAAAGATTGTCCACGGTCGGTGCGAGCAGCGGATTCAGCGCGTAGAACGTGATGCCGTCCGCACTCACCGAAACACGCGTGGCTGTGCTGTCCGCTCCGTACAACGCTCCACCCGCCCTCGGCGTCCCAACCCAGGTAAACGTGTTTAGATCAAACTCGTTGGTGATGACAAACCCCGCGTTGCCATAAATGTTGAAGTCCACACCGAACGCATGGCCGGGGTCGTTAACGATTGGCGAATTAAACCGGACCGTCAGCGACCCGCCGCTGCCGAGGGACACGAGCTGACTGTTCAGGTAGGCCGAGTTGAACGGATCAACGGGTCCGCCGAAAAGATCAACCGTGACGCGGGAAGGTTCACCCAGAGCAGAGGCGGGCGAATTGAATCCGGGTTGAAAACCGGTGCCCGATGTGTAGGAGACAACGGCATCCGCAAATTGCGCGGAAGCGGAACGGGAAACCAACAATGCGCTGGCGAGTGCCAGCGATACGAACAACGACTTTTGCATGAACTGATCTTTCTTTTTGCCCCGTTCCGCAGTGCGCGGGACGGGACGGGTTTGTTTCAGAGAGACCAGCGCGAAGCCTGAAAGCAAAACGCCTTCAGGCTCCGCAAGACGGAAAATGAAGGCATCAACGAATCCCGCCGGAAACAGTCCGGCAGGCTGGCCTCATCCTTCTCATTGCGGAGAAGTGCCCGCCCCCACGGGGGAGCGGACGGACGAGCGCAATCAAACCGATATCCTGACTCCGGATTTCAATCCTCGCTCCCGCCTTCCCGTCCGCTCCGTTGTGCGGCCCAGACAGTGGCTCGTGGGAGTTCGTAATCCGATACAGTGGCGCAACCGTCGCCGGTTCTCACGGCGTTCCCTGCATTTGACTGCAACTAAATTGGCGGAAAACAATCCGCCGCTTTCAAAGAGCATCACTGTTGTAGGCGCGTCATCTTTTCTTGCCAAGGAAAAACTCGAAAAACATTTGCGCCATTTGATGAAAGTGCTGCACCGCCCTCACAATCCTCACTTTTCCACAACGATTCCGCAGACTTGTAGGTTCGGGACGATTCTGACAATCATCAACGACAGAAGGCCGCAACATTACTGGTGCGGCAATAATCAATATGTCACCCACTCTTAAGTCCCTCCGCGCGCTGTCAGACGCCACGCGCCTGCGCATCATGGCGCTGCTCGAACGTGACGAACTTTCCGTCAATGAACTCCAGGAAATCACCCGCATGGGCCAGTCGCGAATCTCGACGCATCTCGGACTGCTCTCGGATTGCGGCCTTGTCAAATCACGACGGGAAGGCAAGCGCACGTTTTACGGACTCAACCCTGCAGCCGATCCATTGGCCAACGAATTCATCCAGCTTGCCCTCCGTGGCGCTCATGAACTCTCCGATCATTCCCACGATCAGATCAACCTCAAGCGTATTCTCACGCGTCGCCGCGAGCAGGCGCAGGTGTTTTTCAACCAGGTGGCGGGGAGATTTGATCGCGTGTACGGCCCAGGCCGTTCGTGGCAGGCATTCGGTCACTTGCTGCTGCGAATGCTGCCGGCAATCACCGTGGCCGACCTGGGCGCAGGCGAAGGTTTGTTGAGCGAACTGCTTGCGCGACGCTGCAAAAAAGTCATCGCCGTGGACAACTCCGAAAAAATCGTCGCATTCGGCGCCGCCAAGGCGAAGAAAAACGGCTTGAAGAATCTGGAATTCCGTCAGGGCGACTTGCAGCAACCGCCAATTGAACCCGCGAGCGTGGATCTGGTGATCCTTAGCCAGGCGTTGCATCACGCGGAGGATCCTGCGGCAGCGCTCGTCAGTGCAGCCAAGCTGCTTAAACCACGGGGACAATTGTTGTTGCTGGACCTGCTAGCCCATAAGTTCGAGGACGCGCGAAAACTCTACGGCGACCGCTGGCTTGGTTTTGCCGAAAGCGATCTGCATCGCTGGCTCGAAGCGGCTGGGTTCAGAAAGATCGAGATCAGCGTTGTTGCCCGGGAAGAGCAACCGCCGCATTTTCAAACCCTTCTTGCAAGCGGGGAGAAATAGCGCACCACGCCGCACTTGATCGCCTTAATCACGAGCTTGTTTCCCTCTCCTATTTCAGCGACAACCAACACATGTCGTCCTTGGTCAACGTTTCAATCCACGCCAGCCAGTCGCCGGAAAATGTCCGGCGCGATCTGCTTGAGTCGTTGCGAACGCGACGCGTAAACCACAAGTTTCATTACGACTCCATCAAGCAGACGAACAAGTGGCTGGCGTTGCATCAGGCCCATTCGCCTTCAAGAAATGACCGCGACTGCGCAGCCACTTACGATCGCGCATTCGCCTCGGCTGCAAGAACAATCACGAGCCGGTCTGTGCATCTCGTCGGATTGGGCTGCGGTGGCGGGCAGAAAGACACACGCTTGCTCGCCTTGTTGAAAGCTCGCGGCAAAGGAATTTCCTACACGCCATCCGATGTAAGCGTGCCGATGACATTGATCGCAAGACAGGCTGCGCTCTCTGCTACGCCCGGGGAAAAATGTTTTCCGCTCGTGTGCGATCTGGCGACGGCGGAAGACCTGCCCGAAGTATTGGTCACGCACCCGCCTTCGCAGGGCTGCGGCGCGGCAGGCCACGCGCCACGCGCCACGCGCCTCATCACATTCTTCGGCATGATCCCGAATTTTGAGCCGGACGATATCCTGCCCAAGCTCGCAGCTTTGGTACGACGCGGCGACTCGTTGCTGTTCAGCGCCAACCTCGCACCATGGCACGATTACGAGGCCGGAGTGAAAAAGGTTCTGCCGCAATACGACAACGAACTGACGCGCGACTGGTTGATGACGTTTCTGCTCGATCTGGGAGTCGAAGGCGGCGACGGCGCATTGACGTTCAAAGCCGAGCGTGGTGTTGGCTCGCTACGGCGGATTGTGGCGCGATTCCGTTTCCGCAAGACGCGAAGACTGGTGGTGGAGGGGCGCAAGGTCAGCTTTCTTGCCGGGGAAAACGTGCGGTTGTTCTTCTCGTATCGCTACACGCCCGAACTGGTGCGTGATGAACTGGCGAAACACGGATTGCTCGTTTGCGACCAGTGGATCACCAAGTCTGGAGAGGAAGGTGTTTTTCTTTGCGGACGGAAATGATTTGGTATCGCGCGAAGCTGGCGGAGAAAATAATCAAGTCAACTTTCCGAGGCGTTGAAGCTCCATGAGAAATTCAATGTCGGCTTGATCTTGAGGACGTGCCGCAGCTTTCTTGGCCGCCAACAGGTTCGGACCCGAAAGACATTTGACCGCAGTTCCGTTCTCTGTTTGGCGGATTACACCAGCGCTTTCGGCAGCGTCAAATCGCGGCACGCCCGGAATCCCGAGATGAAATTGCAGCACGCCCCATCGGGTCTGGTAGGTTTGGACAAAGTTTTCGCCATTCGGGCCGAGCATTTCCAGAGGAACATCGAATTCTGCGTCCAGCACATCGTTTAGTTTGGAAAAATTCTGCGCATCACGTGGCGGGATCAGGAAATCCCAGTCCATCGAATAGCGTGGCATCCCGAAAAGACGCATTGCCTGACCGCCGATCAAAAGATAGCGCACGCCCGCTTTGTCAAAGGCTTGAAACAGATCATCCATGAGATGCAGTGACGTGAGCAATTTCGCGAAGCAGGTTTCGCTTCCATTCATTCATTTCGGCATGGGAGGAAAACTTGCGGCTTGCGAACTTGGGCAGTTTGGGAGGCGCGGACGCGGCGATCACGCGTGGGTTGGCTGCCCACAACCGATACTTGGCTTTATAGTCGTCGGTGATTTTCATGCGCTTCGTTGCGACAAGACTTTAGCTGCGACCCGGGTTAAGAGCAATCACGGCTTGCTCGTTTGCGGCGAGTGGATCACCAAGTCGGAGGAGGAAGGCGTGTTCCTTTGCCGCCGGAAAAGATTTGGTGTCGCGCGAAGGACGCGAAGGAGGAAAAGAAGATGTAACGGAAGAAGCTCCAAAGCCTCCACAACATGGTCGCGTCCCTTAACTACCAACTCGTACCCCTGCCATGAAAACCAATCACTTACTGGCTAGTTTCTCAGGAGACCATTTCGCCCTCACGATAAATCCGTGTGTAGTTGCCGAACTCTGTGTCTTTGAGGTCGGCTTCGATAACACTCTTGGCAATGTCAAAATCCACAACATAGCAACATACCTCCATCGTCCCGCTACCAATGCTGCCTCCGTCACAGTGACCGAGCCCTGACCAACCGAGCGTCTCATCCATCCGCTCTTGGAGGCGATGTCGCTTCTCAAGGTCCGTGTTGCTTCCCATGCCGTTCACTGCAAACTCAATCAATAGTGTCGCATGGTCATCAGCCTCTATCGGCTCAAACCCCTCACCCATCTTCTGGTCTATCTCCTTCTGAACTGTGTCGGACGCCTTCTTGAAGAAAAACGAACGCACCTCCCTTGATCTGCCCCGCGTGCCCAGTGCGCCCCAATGAATCGTATGCACGCCATCGTCCTCCCAAGTCTCCCAATAAGACTTTGAGCCATCCGCGAACTTGTAAAGCTTGAGCATGTGTGAGCGTGTCGAGTGGACGAACATTCTGATTGAGCAACAACATTGTCGTTACTCAGGTTCATGGTTTGAGTTTGCGCGTTTTGGTTTGGTCTGCAAGGCCTTTGTTAAATCCCATTCGCGCTTCCTTCTCGGTCTTCGCGCGACCTATTCGTTTTCAAAAAATCTTCATCGTGTCCAGCACCGCCTTGATGCGCGGGACTTCGTGCGTGCGGAACAAATCCGTTTTCCCAAGCGCCGCGAGCACCGCAAAGAACGGTTCGGCGGAGCGCACCTCGTCGCCGAAATACTCGAAGGCGTGCGGCAGGGCGTGGCAGATCGGAAAACCCAGCGTGCGCAGTCTGAACGAGTTCAGAAAAACCTTCATCTGATGCCGCACCCGCACCGCGCTGTCCTGCAGATTTCGATAATAGAAGCCCAGTCCTGGATCAATGACGATGCGTTCAACCCCGTTGCGTTGTGCCAGTTCGATTTGTCGCGAGAAATAATCGTGCATCATCGGAATCGGGTCCGCGCTCAAATCGAAGTCGCCTACCTCGCGGACATTTTTGCCCTGCACGTAGCAGATGATGACGGCGGCATCATGCGCCGCGACCATCCGGAACAATTCATCGCTGCCATCTGTGCCGGTAAGATTGAGAATATTCGCGCCCACTTCGAGACATGCGCGGGTGACCGCAGGTTGATACGTCTCGACGGACACCAGAAGGTTTGCCGCACGCAACGTTTTGATCACCGGCAGGAGTTTGGAATTCTGACCGGCGTCATCCACCCGCGCCGCGTTGGCCAGCGTGGATTCCGCGCCGATGTCCACAATATCCGCGCCTTGAGCAACAAGAACACGCCCGCGTTGGATGGCACTTTCCGCCGTGAGGCAGACACTCTCGCGATACCACGAATCCGCCGAGAGATTGACCACACCCATGATCGCCGGGCACGAGTTGAAGGCGAACAATCTGCCGCCGATGGAGAATTCCTTCACGCGCGCGGCTGCGGCTGCGCCATTTTTTTTCAACAATTCCGCAAGGTGTTCAAGTGTGAGCATGGCGAGTGGCAATCATAGCCTGTCTGACATTCCTCAATCCGCAATCTGCAATCCGCATTTGAGAGTGGTGCGTCTGGCGGGATTCGAACCCACGACCCTCTGCTTAGAAGGCAGATGCTCTATCCAACTGAGCTACAGACGCACAAAACAAAACTATCCGGCAACCGCTGCTGCGGCAAGCCTGCCACCGAGTTGTTCGTGACCCCGGCGCAACATGCGTTCGGTGGTCTCCCAATTCAAGCAGGCGTCGGTGATTGAAACGCCGTACTGCAATTCCTTGGCAGGCTTCGGAAAGGGCTGGCTGCCCTCATGAATATGGCTCTCAACCATCACGCCGATGACCGAACGTGTGCCGTTCGCGCGTTGTTCTATCACACTGCGCCATACGTCCTCCTGTCGGGCATGCTTCTTCTCCGAGTTTGCGTGGCTGCAATCCACCATCATCACGGCGGGCAGCTTGTACTTGGTGAGAGTTGCTTCCGCATCCGCGATGCTCGCGGCATCATAATTCGTTCGCGCACGTCCGCCCCGAAGAACGACGTGACCGTTGGGATTGCCCGTTGTGCGGACGATGCTGATCGCGCCGTCTTCGTCAAGACCTAGAAAGCTGTGCCGGTGCCGCGCCGCGCCCATCGCATCAATCGCCACCTGCAACCCGCCGTCAGTGGCATTCTTGTAACCTACGGGCATCGAAAGGCCGCTGGCCATCTCGCGATGCGTCTGCGATTCCGTGGTGCGCGCTCCAATGGCTGCCCAACTGATCAGGTCAGCGATGTATTGCGGCACGATCGGATCCAGAAATTCCGTGGCAGCAGGCAAACCCATGCCGGCAATCTGCACGAGCATCCGTCGCGCGATCTTCAAACCTGCCTCGATGTCCTGAGTGCCATCCAGGTGCGGATCGTTGATCAATCCCTTCCATCCGATGGTGGTGCGCGGTTTCTCAAAATAAACGCGCATGACTACTTCCAGCCGATCTGAAAGCTCCTTGCGAAGGACATTAAGTCGCCCGGCAAATTCCATCGCGCTTCGTTCATCGTGAATTGAACACGGGCCTACCACCACCAGCAGACGCGGATCCTCCTGGTTAAGAATGCGGATGATCCTTTCCCGGCTCATGGCAACCGTAGCTGTGGCTTCAGGAGTGGCGGGAAACGCCGTCTTCACCACACGGGGTGGGGAAAGCCGGACAATTTCGCGGACATGCAAATCTTGCGTCTTGAACATCCCGGGGATTATAGCGGCAATCGTTGCGCGCAAAAGAAATTAAAGCGGGATCAAAACAAGCTGGCAAAAGACTGCAATTGAAACTCATTTACTGCCCATCTTCTTGCGGGCGGCTTCGAGAACCTTCCGCTCTGCGTCGGTCAGGCTTTGGATGCCTTGGGCGGAGATTTTGTCGAGAATGGCGTCCACGTCGGTGCTGATAAAAGTTTCGGCTGACTCACGTCCCTCTGCCGAACCAGATCGGCGCGATGGACCAGCGGACGGGCGTCTTGATTTTCGAGAGTCTGCGCCTCTGTGCATTGTGAACCAACGTTCCCAAGGCAATTGATTAAAGTCGTGATGCCAGCCGAACTTCACCCACGCAACGCCCGCCAGCAAACCGCCGAGATGTGCGGCGTGGGCGACACCCATTTCACGGGACGTCGGCACGAGCGTGAAAAATAGAGAAATGCCAAGCAGCAGCCAAAACAGAGCGATTGCGGGAACCGGGAGGATGAAGTTCAAACGCACCTCCGAATCTCTTTGGATGAGGCAGAAAATGGCAATGAGACCGGACACACCCGCCGACGCACCCACCACGACAAATCCATAGTGCAGAGGAAACAACAGCATCAACGCGCCTTGGAGCAACCCACCCACCACGCCGCAACCAAACATCGCGACCAGAAAGCGTTTTGTTCCCAAAACATTTTCAACAAAACGGCCAAACATCCAAAGGGAGATTAGATTGAAGATTATGTGAGTCAGATTCTGGTGGAGAAATTGAAACGAGAGCAGTTGCCACAGCCAGCCGTGGCCGAATCCTTGGCGTGTCAGCGCAAACCAGTGTTCGACGTTGGCTTTCAGGTACACATCGTTGATACATTGCAGGCTAAATGCTGTCGCCAGAATGATGACGAGTTTAAGAGTCACCGACATTCCGTTCCGGTGCTGCGATGCGCGCATGTATTCCCGATCTTCGAGCATGGATGCAAGGCTAAGGGCAGCCGGAGTTTTTTTCAATGCCCGCTAATTTCACCACTTCACCGGAACTGTAAGCTTTTTTCCAAACCGGTTCATGTAATGCAACTGACGGTGGTTCACGCCGTGTTCGTGGACGAGTTTTGTGATCTTCACGTCGTAGCAGCAATACTCCGCGATCTCGGCCAGTTTCCCCTGCTTGAACCACTCGATGGCCTGCAAACCTTCGGCGGTCTTTTCCACGCCAAATGTCGCGGTGGCAATCGAGTCAAGTGAGAGACGATGATTCAGCGTGTTCTGCAACTCCACCAGCATGTCGAGCGTGGGAAGCTGTGTAAGATCATACGGCGTGTAACCATGAAGCACCTCATAATCGAAGCGCAGTATGTTGAATCCCACGACCAGATCAGCACGCTGCAACTCCGAGAGAAGATCGTTAACCTGCTTTTCTCCGTAGATGCAATAATCGCCGCGCGCAGTGCTGTAAGTCACGCCCACACTCATGCCCATGCGGTTGATCTTGTCCCACCCCCCCACCTCGTCGGCGGACTTCTGTGTTTCGAGATCGAAATAGACGATGTTCTTTGCCATGCGCTTTTGTTTCCCTCTGACTCGTAATCTTCGCCTTGATCGTAATCTCATGCTGTCGTGGCGGCCAAGGAGATAAACAAAAAAGCTCCAAGCACCAACATCCAAGCTCCAGAGAAACACCAAGCTCCAAAAAGACCGTAATGGCAGGGCGTGCCGCTCCGTGTGAATCAAGAACGACCGGTATGGAATGACACGCCTACCGCCGATTCATTGTTGGAGCTTGGTGTTTGGATGTTGGAACTTTCCTCGCCACGGACTTTGGACTCCAGACTCCGGACTGTTTCTATCCGCTTGGCTTTCTCCGCCGTTTCCGAATACTCCCGCGAATGGAATCCGTCCTGAATTATCTCGAACGCAACCAGTCCCGCTTCGTGGACGAACTTTGCCACTATGTCCGCTTCCGCAGCGTCTCCGCCCAACCCCAACACGCCGGCGACACGCGCGCCTGTGCCGAGTGGCTCGTCAATCATTGCCGCGACATCGGACTCGAAGCGCGTCTTTGCCCCACCGATGGAAATCCCATTGTCGTCGCCAAAACGCCGCGCAAAAAAACCGTCGCGCGCCGTCGGCATTTCATGGTCTATGGTCACTACGACGTTCAGCCGCCCGAGCCCTTTGAACTTTGGACCACGCCGCCGTTTCAGCCGACGATTCGCGGACGCTCGTTGTTCGGTCGCGGTGCGAGCGACAACAAAGGCCAGAATCTTGCGCACCTCAAAGCCGTTGAAGCCTATTTGAAAACCGGAACGGAACTGCCGTGCGATCTCACATTCGTCATCGAGGGCGAGGAGGAAGTCGGCAGCAAAAGTCTCGCGGGTTTTTTACAGGAACACAGGGACGAACTGCGTTGCGACGCCGTAGTGGTTTCGGACACGGGCATGCCTGCGAAGAATCTTCCCGCACTCACCTACGCGCTGCGCGGCATTGCGGCGTTTGAAATCACGTTGCACGGTCCCTCGCGCGACCTGCACTCCGGCATCTTCGGCGGTTCGCTGCAGAATCCTGCGATGGCCTTGAGCCGCCTGCTCGCAACCATTCACGACGACAAAGGCCGGATCAGGATTCCAGGATTCTACAAAGACGTCGTGGCACTCACCAAATTTGAACGCAAACAACTGGCGCGGCTTCCGTTCAACCGGAACAAGTACCGGAAGTTTCTCGGAGTGCCGGAACTGTTCGGCGAACACGGCTTCACGCCGGACGAGCAGCGCAGCGCGCGTCCAACTTTCGAGATCAACGGGTTGACGAGCGGCTATCAGGGCGAAGGCAGCAAGACGATTGTGCCCGCATGGGCCAAGGCAAAAATCACTGTGCGGCTTGTACCTGATCAGGAGCCGGCGCACATCATCAAGTCAGTGCGCGCATTTTTTGAAAAGAATTGTCCGCCGGGCGTCCGCATCGAAGTCAAGGCAGGTCACGGTGCAGAGCCTTACATGGTGTCGCCTCAAAGCGCCGACGCACAAGCTGCGCTGCGGGCATTGAAGAACGCGTTCCGGCGCGAACCGGTGTTGTTGCGCGAGGGCGGCTCGATCCCGATCGTCAACCAGTTCAAGAAAGTTCTCGGCGCGGACACGCTTCTGCTGGGACTGGCGTTGCCGGATGACAACGCCCATTCGCCGAACGAGAAATTTGATCTCGACGTATTTGAAGGTGGCCAGCGCATGGGCGCAATGTTGTGGCGGGAACTGGCGTAGCCGGCGAAGACAATTCATTGTAATCTCCAGCGCATCTTCATTTTGGAAAACCAAAACGCCCGCCGGTTTCCCGGCGGGCGTTTTGTGAAAGCACCTGTTCGTTATTGCAACCGGAACAAACCAGTCTGATTCGTGCTGACGAACAGGCCAAGGGCATCGAAACCCACCGCCCCACCGGTCTGTTGTATGACCACGCCTTTCACGGAGACCTTCTTGCCAGTGTCCGGGTGGGTGAAACTCCCGGTGATCAATCCGCTCGAAGCCGACACACTCAATGTCAGGGCGTTCGTCGCAGGCGCATCAACTGTGATGATATTGTTCGTGGAGAGCGTGATGCCGCTCGCGAAATCCGCCGACAGACCGCCGTAACGCATTTCCGCCGTGCCGGTCGGCGCGTTGACAACACGCGTGCCAGCGCTCGCGGGAGTGAACGTTGAACTCAATGCACTTTGAGTGACATCAAATCCGGACGGGTAGAAAACTGCGTTAGAATCGGCATCCTTGTGCCAGTAATACTGACCCAGTGTTGTTGATTGACCCGCGTTCGTAATCGTCATCCATCCGATGGCCAGCCCTTTCTTCTTGTAGAGCGAGACGTAGAGCGGCCATTCGCCGTTGCGGGAGATGGAAGAGCTTTGAGACACGACCGTGCCGTCACCGAGAGTTCCGGCAAACTTGACCTTGCCCGCCGTATCCACGCTGACCGTTCCAAAACCAACGCCCGCCGGGGGACCACCGAGGCTGATGTCGAATACGAGTGTGTATTTTCCAGCCTGTGGGGCAGGATTGTTAACCGCGTTGAACGGTGCACGGTCGCCCGCCAGTGTTGCCGTCCATGTGCCATTGCTCACAGTGCCGTTGACCGTTTCCGTGAAGTTCGTGCTCAAGTCCAGGCTCATCGCGACAGCCAGCGCATTGGTGCCCGCGCGTGCAACATTGATGTTCGCCACGCCCGCGCTGTCGAACTGGCCGGACATGGCATACGTGCCGCCCATGTTGACCGAGCCGCTGAACGTGCCATTCGCGGTCATCACAAACGTGAAGTAACCGGAGGATTCCGGGCCAAAGGTGGAAGTATTATAGAACAATCCATTGAACGTGCCTTTGAGGACGTTGTAGGGATTTGCCGGCGAATAGACCACGAAAGTCTGCGATGCGGAGCTGTTCGTTCCGCCATGCGCGAATCCGCCGTTGTCCGTGAGCCGCACCGTCACATAATTGCTGCCGGATTGTCCACCAGCCGTAAAGGTCAAGGTGCCGTTGGCCGCAATCACCGGTGGCTTGCTAAAGAACGCGGCGTTCGTTGTCGTGACGACAAACGTGAGTTTCTGCGCAGCTTCGTTTGTCGGTCCGGCAGAGATGTTGGTCGCGAAGTTTGCCACCGTCTGCACCGTGCCGAATTTGGTGACGCGGAGATAATTCGTCGTGAGCGTGAAGCTTGGCGCATCGTTCACCGGCGCGACGGTGAGCAGGAATGTGTTCGTGCGCGAGGCTGATCCGTCGTCTGTGATGAGTGTGATGGTTGTTGCACCCGTGGCGTTGGTGACAGTGACAGCCTGGAGCGTGCGATTCGTCGCTGTTCCGCCCGTGCTGACCGTGACGAGGTTTGTGTTCCCAGACGTGGCGGTAACGGTGATGTTCGTGACGGTGCCGTCAGGATCGTTCACCGTGAAGTTGATCGTGTTCGTGCCGCTGTCCTCGTTGATTGTCTGTGCGGCAATGGCGCCGAGCGACGGTGCATCATTCACCGGCGTGGCGATGATGCTGAAGCTTTGTGGCGCTGAGGCGTTCGTACCACCCAGGGTTGTTGAACCATTATCCTGCAACCTTACGGTGAGGTAGTTCGTGCCGAATGCATTTGTCGCCGTGCGGAACGACATCGTGCCGGTGCTGTTAATCACAGGTTGCGTGGAGAAGAACGTCGAGTTTGTGGTCGTGACGATGAATGTCAGCTTCTGGGCGGATTCGTTGGTCGGCCCGGCGCTGATGCCCGTGGCGTAATTTGTCACGATGCTCAGGCCGGCATCTTCAACCACATAAACTTCGTTTGTCGTGAGCGTGAAGCGTGGCGCATCGTTCACGTCCTTGACCGTAACGGTGAACGTGTTCGTGCGCGAAGCGCTGCCGTCATCGGCAACCAGTGTGACAGTGGTAACGCCGATTGCATTGGTGACGGTGATCAATTGCACGGTGCGGTTGGTGGCTGTGCCACTGACGCTGACCGTGATGAGATTGGTATTCGCGGTCGTGGCTGTTGTCGTGACATTCGTCACCGTTCCATCCGGATCGCTGACGATGAACGACACGTTGTTGGTTCCACTGTCTTCATTGATGGTCTGCGCGGCGATGGCTGAGATGCTTGGCGCGTCATTCACCGGCGTGGCAGCGATCTCAAATGTCTGCGGCGCGGAGGCGTTCGTGCCGCCAAGCGTGGAGCCGCCGTTGTCTTGAAGCCGTACGGTGATGGTGTTCGTGCCGAACACATTCGTCGCAGTGCGGAATGTCAGCAAACCGGCTGCGCTGATTGCAGGCTGTGTTGCAAAGAAGGATGTGTTGGTGCTCGTAACCAGAAAGACCAGAGTCTGTGAGGTTTCGTTTGTCGGTCCCTTGCTGATGTTCGTCACAAAATTTGTGACGCTTCGCGCGCCGGCATCCTCGGCCACTGTCACCTGATTCGTGGAGAGCGTGAAGCTTGGCGCGTCATTCACCGTGGCAACCGTCAGCGCGAGGGTGTTCGTGCGCGACGCTGAACCATCATTGGCAACGAGCGTGATGGTTGTTGTGCCGGACGCGTTGGTAACCGTTGTGATCGCCAACGAGCGATTCGTGCTCGTGCCGCTGACACTCACGGTGGCGAGATTGGTGTTTGCACTGGTGACGGTGACGGTGACGTTGGTGATCGTCGTATCCACGTCCGCCACCGTGAAGCTGACGTTGTTTGAACCGCTGTCTTCGTTAATTGTCGCCGTGGCGGCAACCGTCATGGTCGGTGCATCGTTCACGCCTGTGACGACGATTTCCAATGCTTGGGGCGCGCTGCCGTTCGTGCCACCATTCAGACTGTCGCCGCTGTCCGTGAGGCGTACGGTGAGATAGTTGGTGCCAAAGACGTTTGTCGCGGTCTTGAAGCTTAACAAGCCGTTCGTGGTGATGGCGGGTTGCGTGGTGAAGAACGCCGTGTTTGTGGTTGTGAGAATGAATGTCAGCCTCTGTGAGTTCTCATTGGTAGGGCCGCGGCTGATGCTCGTGGCCAGATTTGTCGAATAACTCAACCCCGCGTCCTCACCTGCGGTGATTTGATTCGTGGCGAGGGAGAAACTCGGAGCGTCGTTCACGGCGGTGACGTTGACCGTGAATGTGTTCGTGCTCGTGCGCGAGCCATCATCAGCAACCACGCGGATCGTTGTGCTGCCGTTGGCGTTCGTAACGGTGGTCAGTGCAAGTGATCGGTTGGTGGCCGTACCCGAAGCGCTGACAATAACAAGATTGGTGTTAAGCGACGTGGCTGTGATCGTGACATTGGTGACCGTGGTATCCACATCCGTCACAATGAAATTCACATTGTTCGATCCGCTGTCTTCGAGAATTGTCTGCGCGGCAATTGTCGCAATGGCCGGCGCGTCGTTGCTGGAAGTGACAACGATGCTGAAGTTTTGTGCGGCGGCGGCGTTCGTCCCGCCATTTTGCGAGCCACCATTATCACTCAATACAACAGACAGGTAGTTCGTGCCGAAAACATTTGTAGCCGTGCGGAACGACAACGTGCCGGTGCTGTTGATGGACGGCTGCGTGCTGAAGAATGCAGTATTCGTCGCGGTGACGGTAAACGTCAGCGTCTGAGCATTTTCATTCGTCGGACCACGACTGATGCTTGTGGCAAAGCTGGTTATTGACTGCGCCGTCGCATCCTCAACCACTGTGACCTGGTTTGTTGGAAGCGTGAAACTGGGCGCATCGTTGACACCAGTGACAGTGAGAACAAACGAGTTTGTTGCCGATGCCGAACCGTCGTTTGCGACGACGGTGATCGTCGCTGTGCCGAATGCGTTGGTCACGGTCGTGATCGCCAGCGTGCGGTTGGTGGATGTGCCGCTGACGGCGACGGTGACAAGATTCGTGTTCGCAGAGGTCACAGTGGTGGTGACGTTGGTGAGCGTGGTGTCCACGTCATTGATCGTGATCAAGACCGCGTTTGAGCCGCTGTCCTCAAGAATTGTCTGGGGCGAAATGGTGGCGATGGTCGGCGCGTCGTTTGCGCCGTTCACGACAATGGTGAACGACTGGTTGGCACTGACATTTGTGCCGCTATTTTGCGTCCCGCCACTGTCGGCAATATGGACGGTAAGGTAGTTCGTGCCGAAAACATTCGTAGCAACCCGGAACGCCAGATTGCCGGTGCTATTGATTGAGGGCTGCGTTGTAAAAAACGCCGTGTTGGTGGCTGTCACGGTGAAGGTCAGAGTCTGAGCGCTTTCGTTTGTCGGACCGGAACTGATGCTCGTGGCGAAGTTGGTAACGGTTTGCGCGCCTGCGTCCTCGGCCACGGTGACTTGATTGGTTGAGAGCGAGAAGCTCGGCACATCATTCACGGCGGTGACGATCACATTGAATGTGTTTGTCACGGTTGCCGCCGCATCGCCTGTGATGAGCGTTACTGTGGTGTTGCCGTTGGCGTTTGTGACGGTGGTGAGGGCGACTGTGCGGTTTGTGGAGTTTCCGGAAACAGTGACGGTGACGAGATTTGTGTTCGCCGAAGTCACGGAATTCGTGACGCCACTCAACGTGTCATCCACATCGTTGACAGTGAAGCTCACCGCGTTCGAGCCGCTGTCTTCGAGGATTGTCTGGCCTGCTATCGTGCTCACCAGCGGCGCATCATTCGCTCCAGCGACAACAATCGTGAACGTCTGCGCTGTCGCCTGATTGCTGCCCCCGTTGGCCGTGCCGCCGTTGTCCTGTAACGCCACGGAGAGATAGTTCGTTCCGAAAACATTGGTCGCCGCGCAGAAGGCCAGCAAACCGGTGCTGTTGATGGACGGTTGGGTTGAGAAGAAGGCCGTGTTCGTCGTCGTCACCACGAACGTAACGGTCTGCGCGTTTTCGTTCGTCGGCCCGCGACTGATGCTCGTGGCAAAGTTGGTGACGGATTGTGCCCCGGCGTCTTCTGCAAGATCAATCTTGTTGGTGGAAAGCGAAAAGCTGGGCGCATCATTGACACCAGTCACCGTGAGCAGAAACGAATTCGTCGTGCTTGCCGCACCATCATGCGCGGCGACCGAGATCGTCGCGGTTCCGAATGCGTTCGACACAGTTATGATTGTCAATGTGCGTGAGCTGCCACTGCCGCTGACTGCCACGGTGGCGATGCTCGTGTCCGAGCTGGTGGCGGAATTCGTGACGCTGCCAAGCGCCGTGTCCACGTCGGACACGGTATAGGTAATGTTGGTGGTCGCTTCTTCGAGAATGGTGAGGGGCGAAAATGCCTGCAGGTCTGGTGTGTCATTCACTGCTGAAACAGTGACTGTAAACGAGTTGGTGACGGTTTCCAGGTTGTCGTCCGTGGCGATGACCGTGATTGTAGCCGAACCGTTGGTGTCGGCGATGGGGACGAGCGAAAGCGTTCGGCTCGTGCCCGCCCCGTTGATAAAAATGTCGGCGGTGTCAATGACGCTGGGGTTGGATGAACTCGCCTCCACGGAAACGGCAAAGATTGCCGTATCCGGATCGGTGACGGTAAACGTCAGGTTCGTACGCGCGGCGTCCTCCAGGATGGTGACGTTGGATGGGCCGGTGAGAACGGGCGGCGCGGCGAAGCTTCGCACAACGAGTGCAAGCAGGAACACAATGGCAGGCAGTTTATTTTTCATAGCAATCCTAAGCGCGAAACCATTCACGCCTTGTCGTCTCATCGGCGCATCGGACAAAGACTTGAACACTTCCTTTGTAAAAAGTGGAAGCTTCGCCCCTCCCTTCCCCAAAACGGAACAAAATGTCCCGGATGTGGGCGGTTTTTGGGAATGTTGGCATGGCACGGCATCAAGTTTCGTCCTCGATTGCTTGAGCCGTTCAGGAACTCCGCCGGGGCTAATGTGAAATCTCCCTTGCACCCGGTGCTCCGCGTGTCTAGTTAACCCGGCGTGATTTTGAATGGCATCATGGCGGCACTGGCTCTTCTCAGCCTCGCGCTCACGCTCTGGCAATGGCTGGCGGCGCGGCGGTTTCCGCTGCATCGCCGTGCGACGGATGTTTCGTTCGCGCCCGGTGTCACAGTGCTCAAGCCGCTTAAAGGTTGCGATGAATTCACCGAGTCGTGTCTGCGCAGTTGGTTCGCGCAGAAATACGCAGGTGAAATGCAGATCATCCTCGCTGTCGCGGACGCGGATGATCCCGTGTGTTCCGTTGTGGAAAAACTCCGCCGTGAATTTCCGCAATGCGATTCCCAACTCGTCATCTGCCCCGAACGTCTCGGCGCCAACGCCAAGGTCTCCAAGCTCGCGCAAATTGAACCACGCGCAAAACACGAAATTATCATCGTGAGTGATGCCGATGTGCGCGTGCCGGAAGATTTTCTCGCAAGCGCGGTTGCTCCCTTGCGCGACGAGAAGGTCGGACTCGTGAACGGTTTTTATCGTCTCGCAAATCCAACCACGGTGGCCATGCAATGGGAAGCCGTCGCCATCAACGCGGATTTTTGGAGCCAGGTGTTGCAGAGCAAATCGCTCAAGCCGCTCGACTTCGCGCTCGGAGCGGTGATGGTCACAAGAAGGAAGCAACTCGCCGAAATCGGAGGCTTTCGCGTACTGGAGGATTGTCTCGCAGATGACTACCAGCTCGGACATCGCATCGCAAAGCACGGACATTGCATCGAGCTTTGCCCGATAGTTGTGGATTGCTGGTCGTCTACAATGTATTTCTTGGATGTGTGGAGTCATCAATCGCGATGGGCTCGAACCATTCGCGTGTGTCAGCCCGGGCCATATTTTGCGAGCATTCTCAGCAACGGAACGATTTGGCCGCTCCTATTATATCTCTTGTTCCCGAACATCCTTTCGGAATATTTCTTGGCTTTCTGTCTCGTAACCCGTGCAATTATGGTCGCGGATCTACAGCGACGACTTGCAAGGAAGCCGTTCTCCCTGCCAGACGGATTACTTGCACCGTTGAAAGACCTGCTTCAAGTGCTACTCTGGATCAGCGCATTTCTAGGAAATACTGTCGTTTGGCGAGGAGAAAAGTACAAGATAAGGCGGGATGGAACCATGGTAAGGCGGTGACTGTTTCATCGTACTATTGCGCATACTCCGGCGATCACAGTCCGGTCGGATGATCCAGAAACACCCACGGCACGCGGAACTTTTTGGAAAGGTGCGCGGCGAGCGCCTTCACGCCGAACGTCTCCGTGGCGTAATGGCCGCCATACAGCACGTTCACACCAAGTTCCTCCGCGAGCGCATAAGTCCAATGCGGTCCCTCTCCCGTGATGAATGTGTCCACGCCCTCTTTTGCGGCTTGTTTCAATTCCCCACCCGCGCCGCCTGTTACAACACCAATGCGCCGGCATTGCTTTGGGCCACCGGGAATCAGCAACGGCTTGTTTCCGGTGGCGCGATGAATACGCAGCGCAAGTTCGTCACGCGAAATGTTCGCGTGCGATTGCAAACCGATCTCCTGGCCGTGGCTCACGAAGAATGGTTTCAGTCCTCGCAGATCAAGCGCGGCACAAAGTTGCGCGTTGTTGCCAAGTTTGGGATGCGCGTCCAGTGGCAGATGCGAACTGTAAACGGCAATGTCGTTATCAAGAAGCGCCTGGAGCAGTTCGTACTTCTTTCCAACCCAAGGATGCGACGGCGACCAAAACAAACCGTGATGCACGATCATCAGGTTTGCACGTGCCTTGATGGCAAGCCGCACCGTCGCGAGACTCGCGTCCACCGTGGCCGCGATACGCGTAACCGCACCGGAATTCTCCACCTGCAACCCGTTCGCCGCACCGTCGTAGTCATTGATGTCCCGTGTGCGCAGAAGCGCATTGCAATGATTCACGATGGCCGCAAGAGAAAGCTTTGACATGTCGGAATGAAACCAAGCAGGCGATGCGGTGGAAAGAAGGAAACGCCTGCGCCGTGCTTGACTCCACCATATTTAGCGTGCTAAAAATTGGCTACCACTATTGGCTGTGGGTATATGCGTTGCCCCAAATGCGGTTGTCAGGACGACAAGGTTGTTGATTCACGCGCATCCCGCGAAGGCGCAACCATCCGCCGACGTCGTGAATGTACGGCGTGCCAGCATCGTTTCACCACCTACGAGGAAGTTGAACGTGAAGGCCTGATGATTCTCAAACGCGACGGACGACGCGAAGAATTCTCCCGCGAAAAGCTTTTATCAGGCGTCAAGAAAGCCTGCCAGAAGCGTCCCGTCTCGCAGAAAGTCATCGAAGACCTGGTCGGGCGCATCGTGGAAAACGTCAACAGCCGTTTTGAAGGCGAAGTGCCGGCGGAGTTCATCGGCAAACAGGTCATGGACGGATTGCGCGACATTGATGAGGTCGCGTACGTCCGGTTCGCGAGCGTGTATCGTCGTTTCCAGGAAGCCACGGACTTCGTTCACGAAGTCAAGAAACTGGAGGCATCGCAGTGATCCGCCTTGCACAAAATTGTCTCCTGTTCGAATTGCCTTCCGGCGAGTCAGTGCCGCTCTCGGCGGAAATGATTTCTTTCGAACTGGCGGGTGACACGCCGAAAGCGCAACAACAATTGGATTTCCTCGAGCACGCTGCTGCTTCTGTGCTGCATTACTTCAAGCATGACCTGAAACGGAAATCCGTCTCGGTTGCCGAATTCGCCAACGTCTTCGAGACCGTGTTGCGCGGTCTCGGCTTGGAAGTGGAATCCAACCATGCCGAAGTCATCCTTCCGGTCACCAAGACCGACAACGATCTCCAGTTGATGGCAACGGAAGCCGGGCCTGCCGGCGAACTGGTATTTTTTCCGCGCCTGCGCGATGCTCTACGCCTCCAGCTTCGCACTGCGCCAGCCGTGATCCGTTTTACAGGCCTGCACGACTGCGCCAAACAACTCAGCGGCGCACGACGCTGGAGTCCGCGTTGCGAATCCTTGCGCCAGCAGGTCATTCAATTTCTCCGCCAGTGCCTGAGCCTCGAAGCCGCAGGTCGCCCATGCTCGTTGCTGGTGGATTAAATCGCCGCCATGAGCAAGACGCTGTTTGAAAGAATCGTCGCACGCGAAATTCCCGCCCAGATTGTGTTTGAGGATGATTTCGTCTGCGCGTTTCGCGATATCAACGCTCAGGCACCGACGCACGTTCTGATCGTCCCAAAGAAGCCCATCCCGCGCATTGCCGAAGCATCGCCGGATGATCACAAGCTCCTTGGTCATCTGTTGCTCAAGGCTGCTGAAGTCGCCGCCAAACTCGGCCTCAAAGAAAACGGCTACCGCCTCGTCATCAACAACGGCAGCGACGGCGGCGAGACTGTTCCACATCTGCACTGTCATATTCTCGGTGGCCGACACCTCCAGTGGCCGCCGGGGTGATGGTATATTAAAAGTCGCTTCTTCTCCTCTTAACTGAGCTTCATGCGCCGTGGTCACCAACCCAGCGGCAACAGTAAAAAAGTCTTGTCGGTTTGATGCACTCGCATGATGCTTTGAGCCATCAACCACTTTTCGAATATGACCGCCGCCACTCCCAGCTTGGAAACTGCCTCAGCTTGCTCGCGCATCGCGCATGACCTGCAAAGGCGGGTTCCCTCCGACCAATTCAACGACATTGCGGCCAATCGCTGCACAAAGAGACAAAGCGCGGCCTTCACTTTGATCGAGCTGTTGGTGGTGATTGCCATCATCGCCATACTTGCGGCGCTGCTTCTTCCGGCACTGTCTTCCGCCAAGGAAAAAGCCCGGCGCACAGGTTGCGTGAACGGCCTGCGCCAGTTGGGACTGGCCTTACAGTTGTACGGCGGCGACAACAACGACAAACTTCCTCAAGGCTACCGCGACGACGGGTTTACGCACACGATCTGGATAAGCACGAACACCTTCAATGCGATCAAGCAGTATAGCGCTACCAACATGAGCACCTGTCCCAGCCTAGCTGGCACTTTTCAGTACTACCTTTATCCCTACGGTCATGTGATCGGCTATAGCTACAACGGCGGTCACAAGAAACCTGCAAACGGTTGGTCGGGTGAACCGGCCCCAAAGTGGGTCTCGCCTCGGAAATTCACCGACAATCCAATGCTTACCTTGGCTTGCGACCTGAACGCTTGGGCAACAGACGATAAATGGGTGATTGCTCCGCATTGCCGAGGCGGTGCGGCGCAACAAGGCGGTAATCCATTTCTCTTCATGCCGATAACTACCACCTCCAAAGCAGCCGGCGCTGTTGGCGGCAACAGCCTGTTGCTTGATGGTTCGGTGAACTGGAAAAAAATCGGCAACATGACCAACTACTGGGCCGCAGCAGGCGGAGGCTACTGGAACGCTTGGTGAGGCAAAACCTTCCAGCAGCCCACATTCAATTCAACATGAACGCTTCATCTCATCGTCTCCTTTTTGTCGTCCTCGCCTTGCTCACAGCTTCGCGAATCCTCGCCGTGGAAATCGGCCAGGTAAAATCAGCCCTCACCGTTGAGAGCGACTCGCTGCGCCTGACGATCGGCACCAACGCACACACGACCGAGTTCACCGACAAATCCTCTGGCAACAACTACGCCACGCAAAATCCCGCAGTCGCATTCGCACGGGTGAAGAAGGCAGGAAAATATTATGCGACAACGAAAGCATCGTTAACCGATGGCCGTCTAAAGCTCGAATTCGCCGGCGCCGATGTCAGCACCGTGCTCAAGGTTTTCGGCTCGTCACACAGCGTCACGATCGAGGTTCTTTCGGTGACTGGCGACGGTGTGGAGGAATTCGTGTTTGTTGACGTGCCGCTAACACTGAAAGGTTTGTCGGAGGAGACGTTTGCTGGATGCGCGCTCGCACTAAATCTCCAGACGAACGTCCGTGAGCTGCCGCGTGCGTCAACGCATTTGGAAGCGATGTGCTATCCGCGATTTGGTTTCACTGGAGCCAAGGTTGCATTGATCGGTTGCCCTCGCCCTGAGTTGCGGCGCGTGATCCAGCAGGTCGTCACCGCCACGCCGGACCTGCCACACTCCCCAATTGGCGGACCGTGGGCTCTCGACGCTGAGATCAACCAAGGTTCCTACCTGTTCAATTTTGGCGACATGTCCGTGGACAAGGCCGATGAATGGATCAAACTCGCGCGCAGCCTGGGACTCAACCAGATTGATTTCCACGGAGGCAGTTCGTTCCGCTTTGGTGATTGCGAGCCGAATCCAAAAACCTATCCACAGGGCCGGGCCAGCCTCAAGGCCGTCGTGGACAAGCTGCACGCCGCCGGACTCAAGGCCGGTTTGCACACCTACGCATTCTTCATGGACAAAAAATGCCCGTGGGTCACGCCAGTGCCGGACAAACGATTGGCCAAGGACGCCACGTTCACGCTGGCAGAAGCACTTGATGCCTCCACCAACAAAGCCACCGTGTTTGTTAGTGAACCGACAACGAACATGTCAGCCATCACCGGATTCTTCGTGCGCAACAGCGCAACTCTTCACGTGGACGATGAACTCATCGTTTATTCCGGAGCGAGCCGGACGTCACCCTATGCGTTCACCAACTGTCAACGCGGCGCCTGGGGCACGCGCGTGGCTTCGCACGCGAAGGGCGCAAAGGTTCACCACCTGAAGGAATGTTTCGGACTGTTCGTGCCAGACGGCGACACAGATATGCTGGCGGATGTCGCTGCGACCACCGCTCGGACGTTCAACGAGTGCGGCTTTGACATGATGTATCTCGATGCGCTCGACGGCGAAGACATCCTCGGCGGTGGCGAGAACGCCTGGCATTACGGCTCGAAGTTCGTCTTTGAACTTTGGAAGCGGCTCGAACGCCCGGCTCTCATGGAAATGAGCACGTTCCATCATCACCTCTGGTATGTGCGCTCGCGGATGGGCGCCTGGGATCATCCAACCCGGAGCCACAAGCGGTTCATTGATATTCACAACGCCGCGAACGCGGATGGCGACCGGATGTTTCTGCCCATGCACCTCGGTTGGTGGGCGGTGAAGACGTGGACCGGTCCGCAGGGCGAACCGACGTTTGCCGATGACATCGAATATCTCTGCGGCAAGGCGATTGGCAACAATGTCGGCTTTTCACTCATGGGCGTGGACCCGGCAAAGTTCGCAAAGAATCCCGCGCTGCAGCGTCTCGGCGGTATTACGCGTCAATACGAGGAGCTGCGCCATGCAAAGTATTTTTCGGAATCAGTGAAGGCGCGACTGCGCGTGCCCGGAGACGAATTCACGCTGGATCGGTCCCAGGATGGCAAGTGGCAGTTCAGGCCCGCGCAACACATCAAGCACAAGGTCGAAAGCCTCGATGACTGGACCGCAACGTGGACAGTAACGAACACATTTGCCACACAACCTCCCCGTGTGCGGCTTGAGGTTCTGATGTCCGCTGAACCTTACAATACCACCAACGCAATCACGGTCACGGGATTTACGGACGCCAAGGAATTTCCGGATCGCACACAGGCAAACGGCGTGTCAGTCACACTTGAATCATCTGCCAATGTCGTGAAGGCGGGCGCAGCGAGCGGGATGATCACGGCAACGAACAGCCGATCGGAACGCATGGCCACCTGGGCAAGCCTTGGAAAAACGTTCACGCCACCGCTTAATCTTGGGAGTGAGCGCGCAATGGGTGTCTGGGTTTACGGAGATGGCCAGGGCGAAGTGTTGAACTTCCAACTGCGCTGCCCGTCACACATTGTTGCCGGCACAGGTGAACATTTTGTCGTTGTGGACTTCACCGGCTGGCGTTACTTCGAGCTGATCGAACCTGTTGGCGAGCGCCACGCAAATTATTCATGGCCCTACGGCGACTCGTACAGCATTTATCGCGAAACGGTGGATTACAAACAGATCGAGAAGTTCAGCGTCTGGATCAACAACCTGCCCGCCAACGGC
>JABFSR010000046.1 GCA_013140495.1 Verrucomicrobiota bacterium | reverse complement strand
CCAAGGAGCCGATTCCCGTTGTGCCAGCCGCACACATTGATAGTGTGCGGCTGGCACAACGGGAATCGGCTCCTTGGTGATGTCAATTCCGTGGCGGAGACAGGTCTGATAGATGTTCGGAAAACGCTGCATTACAAACCGCGCGGGCTTGTGCGTGATGTCGAGCAACACATGGTCTGTCCCGCTCTTTTTCATCTCGCGGTCAATCGCGCGCGCCACCACATCTCGCGGCGCCAGCGATTTCAACGGATGGTATTCGTTCATGAACTCCACGCCGTCGAGTGTCTCCAGCACGCCGCCTTCGCCGCGAACCGCCTCACTTACGAGAAAGGATTTCGCCAGCGGATGATACAGGCACGTTGGATGAAACTGCACAAACTCCATGTTCGCCACGGTAGCACCCGCGCGGTACGCCATGGCAACACCGTCGCCCGTCGCAATGTCGGGGTTTGTTGTGTAGAGATAAACCTTTCCACAACCGCCCGTGGCGAGCAGCGTGGTGCCGGCGGCGAATGTCTCCACCTGGCTGTTCTGTTTGTCGAACACATAGGCCCCAAGACAGCGATTTGCTCCCACATAGCCGAGTTTCTGGCTGGTGATGAGGTCAATTGCCAGATGATTCTCAAACACTTGAATGTTCGGCTGGCGGGAAATGGCATCGAGCAGCGCACGTTCGATTTCGCGCCCCGTCACGTCTTTTGCGTGAAGTATGCGCCGCTTCGAGTGTCCGCCTTCCTTGCCAAGATCGAGTTGTTTGCCGCCATCCACGCTCGGAGCATCGCGTTCGGAAAACTTCATGCCCAGCTCGATCAACTCAGCGATCCGCGCAGGTCCTTCCTCCACGATCGTGCGAACCACTTCCTCGCGACACAGCCCTGCGCCCGCTTCGAGCGTGTCACGCACATGCAGCTCGAACGAATCCTCCTTGCTCGTTACGGACGCGATGCCACCCTGCGCGTAGTTGGTGTTGGACTCGGCGCTGTTCTTCTTGGTAACGATCGCCACTCGCCCGTGCGATGCGACCTTGAGCGCAAAGGAAAGCCCGGCGATGCCACTGCCCAACACGAGGTAATCAAACTGTTTCATCCGCGCGACAGGATTAACGGAAACCCTGCGCGACGCGAAGCGAAAACGGCATAAAGGAATTGATTCACGTCTGAGACGGTTTTTTCTGGAAACTGCGTGTGATGTTGTTTCCCATTCGTTTATGAGCAACCACGACATGACCAGGCCCGTTGACATGCATGTTCACATCGTCGGCAATGGCTCGGGCGGCACGGGTTGCTGGGTGCGCGTCACAGGTTGGCATCGTCCTCTCGCCGCGCTGATGCTGCGCCAGATTGGTCTGCCCGGCAGCGCCATGACGAGCGAGTTGGATCGCCTCTACGTCGAGCGGTTGCTTGAGCAGGTGCGGGATTCGTCACTTGGCGCAGCTGTGATCCTGGCCCAGGACGACGTGCATGATGAACACGGGCGCGTGATGAAGAACGTGGGTTCGTTTTACGTTCCGAACGATTATGTGTTCAAGCTCGCACGCGAACATCGGGAGTTTTTGCCGGCAGTTTCCATTCATCCGGCCCGGCTGGATGCAATGGAGGAACTTGATCGTTGCATCGCTGCGGGTGCAGTGATGATGAAGTGCCTGCCAAATTGTCAGAACATCAACTGTGCAGACAAGCGCCTGACAAAATTCTGGGAACGGATGGCTGAAGCAAAACTGCCGCTCCTCGCGCACACTGGCGGTGAACATACGCTGCCGGTCGTGCGACCGGAGTTTTCTGATCCCCGAGTGCTCACTCTGCCTCTGGAAATTGGCGTGACAGTGATTGCCGCACACAGCGGTACCAAAAGCGGGTTGACCGATCCGGAGTACTTTCACGTCCTCGGTGAGATGATGGAGCGCTTTCCGAATCTTTACGCCGACAATAGCGCGTTCAACGTTCCACTGCGAGGTCGGCACGTTCCGAAATGCCTGAGCGAACCATTTGCCTCGCGAATGGTTCACGGCAGTGACTATCCAGTCCCGGTCAACGGACTTTGGGCGTGGATGCGCGGATTCCTTCCGTGGTCTGAGATGCGGCGTTGCCAGAAGAACCCGAATATCTTGGAGCGGGATTATCAGTTGAAGAAAGCGATGGGATTCCCGGTCGCGAGTTTCACACGCATTTGGAAGTTGCTGCGGCCTCCAACTCGCAATTGAGGTTCTGATTTGTATAAAAAAAACCGGGCTAGACAGCCAGGGGGTGGCCGAAAAGCCCGGGGAATTTTCGAATTGGTACACCAGTAGGTATTCGGAGAACTCCGAGAGGGGTTTGTACCAAGCCCCAACCGGAAAACCTAAAATTCTTCAAAGAGCAATCGGGATGGACCCGAGATAATTCCTGCTGACGCGCACAGTTAATCACATCACCTAACGCACGTCAAACAATTCAGTAAAGGTATAAGCAACGTTGTATCGAGTCATTAGTTGCCGGCTAAATTTTGAGATCAGGCCAAATTTTTTCCTGTTTCCCGCCCTGATTTTGCCGCAACAATCCGCCATGCCTGCTCCGTTGCTCGAGTTGAAGGAAGTCATCCGGCGTTACGCTGCCGTCGGTGGAAGCGGCTCTGTCCCGGTGCTGAATGGAGTGTCGCTGGCCGTTGCGTCTGGTGAAACACTTGCCATTGTCGGTCCGTCCGGATCAGGTAAGAGCACTTTGCTGCAAATTATCGGCACGCTTGACCGTGCTTCAAGCGGTGAGGTGCTGCTCTGTGGGAAGAATCTCGCTGAGCTTGACGATCTTCAACTCGCCGAAGTCCGCAACCGGCAGATCGGTTTTGTTTTCCAGTCTCATTTCCTGCTGCCGCAATGCACGGTGTGGGAAAATGTAATGGTGCCGTCGCTGGCACTCCCTAAAACACTCCCGGCTGCGAAGGACGCAGAAACCACCGAAGCCCGCGCCACGCGGCTGCTCAAGCGTGTCGGACTTGGAGACCGAATCAACCATCGCCCCGGCCAGTTGAGCGGGGGTGAACGCCAACGCGTCGCAGTTGTGCGTGCGCTCATCAACAAGCCTCAACTGCTCCTCGCAGACGAACCCACTGGCGCACTGGATTATGCTTCAGCCACAGCGTTGGGCAAACTGCTCATTGAGTTGAATCGTGAAGAGAGCGTGACTCTGATCGTCGTAACTCACGCAATGGAACTTGCACGTCAAATGAGCCGCGTATTTGAGTTACGGGATGGAAATCTTGTGGCAACTGCGTGAGTCGCTGTCCTGCCATTTACCACCAGCAGTCATTTCTCCACCGACAATGCCACGCGCGCTGCGCCAACGAGTCGTGGGCCGCGTTTCGATTCCACTGAGATTTCTGCAGTCGTTTCATTGCTGCTGAGAACTTTCACTTCGAGATCCAGCGATTCCCCTGGAGGAATGAACGTCCGTAGCTTCATGTTGGAAATGCTTTTCAGTCTCCAACGTGGCACGGTATCGCCACCATGCGGCAACTGTGCTGCCAGCTTCCCTACAAGTTGAAGATTGAACTGCATTAACAGGCTGCCGGGAAACACCGGCTTACGTGGAAAGTGATCGCCGAAGAAAGGAGCTTCGATAGGAACTTGAAGTTTCGCACGAGCGAAATTGCCGGGCTCGATGACAAGGTTTTCCAAAGCCAATGACAGGACGCCAGCGAACGCGCCGGGTGTCGCGCCACAGCCACATAGCAAGGCGAACCGTTCGCGCAACGACTGCGGATCGTCAAAGTCCTCCAGAGGCAGCATCGGCCCGACACAGTTGTGCAATCTCAACGCTGGCGAACCGTTCACGCTGGCGGTTCCGCCGTACGAGATTGCATCCACATCCACACTTTCAATTTCAGCGGCGAGTTCAAGAGTGTCGCCCGGACGAATCGGCGCGAGCATTTCGACGAGACCAGCAATGCCAGCGACGGGACGCGACTTGAAATCCACCGCAGCCATCGCCGACCATGCCGCGAGCTGGCCGGTGGCCTCAGCTACGAGTGAACCAGAAAACTCCTTTAGCGCTGTAGGAACTGAATAGACGCCCTTAATGGACACGCCCGGATGAACGGATGTGATCCGGTCCACAAACGAAAACGCTCGGAAGTGGTGAGACATTGTTAGTTGTAGCGGCGGGCATCCTGCCTGCCGTAGAGCCGGGCTTCCAGCCCGGCGGAAGCAGCTTCGCCAGTGATGTAGTCGCAGTTAAAGCCGGATTCTCCCGTCATCATGCGTTCGTTTTTGGGCGGCAAGATGCCGCCCTCTACGGATCATGCTTGCGGCGCTGCCTTCTGTTGACGAATGACCATCTTGGCAAACGTCTCCACCGTGAACAGCCGTGGAATCTCCGCAGCCTTCAAGGGCGACTTGATCCGGTCAGCCGGCACTTCGCTCAGAAACTCCCTCAATCGCGCCACGCCAGCATCCGTCACCATGCCATTGCTCTGGAATTGATCTTCTGTCAAAGGCCCGCGCGCTTCTTCCACGATCTTGCCACGCGGAATCTTCACTTTGAACGCGCGTTCGAGGCGGAAGACGATGTCGAGAAAGTCAATGGATTCCGCGCCGAGGTCGTTGATGAGCGACGCGTCGGCCTTGACCTTGTCTTCGTCGCACGCAAGCGCGTCGGCGATGGTGGCGGCGACCTTTGGATAGATCGCCTGAATTTCTTCTTTGGTGATGGTGATGTTGCTCATGTTGATTATTCCATTTTGAATCCGCCGTCCACGTGCAGTACCTGGCCGGTGATGTAACCCGCAAAATTCGACGCCAAAAACCAGACTGCGTGCGCAATCTCCTCCGGTTTTCCATAACGCTTCAGCAAGATGCGTGATGTCACCGCATCGCCGGCCATTTCGCGCACGGCTCGGGACATTTCAGTCTCGATCACTCCGGGGGCGACAGCGTTCACCGTGATGTTGCGCGGCGCGAGTTCAACTGCCAGCGAACGTGTGAACGCGTTGATTGCGCCCTTGCTGGCGGCGTAATTCGTCTGGCCGCGTCCGCCCTTTTCACCGGCGACGGAGCTGATGTTCACAATGCGACCGCGACGCTTGGAAACCATGAACGGCGCCACGGCGCGCGACATGTTGAACGTGCCAATGACGTTCGTATCAATGACGGTCTTCACGTCGTCGTCTTCGAGCGCGGTCAATGGGTTGTCGCGGATTACGCCAGCGTTGTTCACGAGGAGATCAATGCGACCGAATCGCTCAAAAACTTTTTCCGCAAGCGCGGCACAGTGTGCTGAGTCCCGGATGTCCACAACCTCGCCCGTTACTTTCCCCGCCGGACTTGAGGCGACAAGTTCCTCCGCCGCCTTTGCGTTGCCACGATACGTGAACACCACATCCATGCCCGCTGCGGCCAGACGTTGCACGATTGCGCGTCCGATGCCGCCACTGCCGCCCGTGACAATGGCCGCACCGCCCGCCAGACCCGCTTCGTTGTTGTTTGCCGGATTGCTCATCCTGAAATGCAGTAACCGCCGTCCACCACCAGTGTGTGGCCGGTGATCATGGCGGCTTCCGGTAGACAGAGCAAGAAAACCGCGTCGGCCACCTGCTCAGGAGTCAACGTCGGGCCGATCGGCGTGCGCTTCGCGTACTCGGCCAGCAACTGTTCGCGATTCGGAAAATGTTTCAGCGCATCCGTGTCCACCACGCCCGCGCTGACAATGTTCACGCGGATGCGTTTGGTGTGACCCAGCTCCTGCGCAAGCCCGCGCGCGAGCGATTCGAGCGCAGCCTTGGACGCACCGATGAACGCGTAGTGCGGAATCGCGCGCGTCGAACCGAGACTCGAAATGCCGATGAGACAGCCGCCGTTGGTCATGAGCGGCACGGCGTTTTGGGCGAGCGTGTTCAACGCGAGCGCGTTCGTCTCCATGCAGCGCCGCCAATGCTTCACGTTCATTTCGAGCGCGGGCCGCAACACGCCGATGGCGGCGTTGCTAACCACGAAGTCCACGCGATCAAACTGCTTTTTGAATTCCGCAAACGCCTCGCCCACGCTTTCGGCATCGCTCACGTCCGCCTGTGTAGCGAGCGCGCGACGCCCCATCGCGCGGATGGCTGCGCACACGGACTCCGCTTCCTCATGGCTGTTGTGATAGGCGATGGCGACGTCGCAACCAGCCGATGCCAGTTTCAACGCCGTGGCCCGACCGATGCCGCGCGCGCCGCCGGTGATGAAAGCCACTTTTCCTGAAAGCAATTCGCTCATGGGTTTGCTGCTCCGTGTGAACGGAGAATGCGCGGCAGTTTATACCGGTCTGCGCGGCAGAGTTCAAGCCGGGGGATTTTGAAGACATCAAGTGCTTGATAGTCATCTTTGGATTTGTTCCTCTGCAATCAATCTTTGACCCTAGGTTTGCAAAATATGAAGACAAAACCATCAGGCCTGTCTTACATGCTCAAAATGCGAGCAACCCACTATCTGGTTTCGGCTGCAGGCCTAGCAATGCTGGCTGTAGGTTTGCTGGCTGATTCAGATGTTTTAGCAGGATCACCGGCAGGCCAGTTGGGGCAGTGGGGATACATGGCACGACCATTTGTAAACTCGGGAATTCGCTTCACAAATATCGCTGCATGGGGCGCACAGAGTCTGGGAGTGACGGACGACGGGCATGTGATTGCTTGGGGAGCAAATAGCTACGGGCAAGTGGATGTTCCGTTGAGCCTGTCGAACGTGATCGCTGTTGCCACCGGACTCAAATCCAGCATCGCACTGAAAACCGATGGCACTGTTGTAGGATGGGGGTATCCCGGCACTGGAGGCGATCCACCTGCGGGGCTGTCAAATGTTATGGCAATTTCTGGAAGTCACATTGCCGCGTTGGCCGTTAGAAGTAACGGAACTGTCACCGCTTGGGGTGCGAATGATTTTGGACAATTGAACGTCCCTCCCGGTTTAAGCAATGTCATTGCTGTCTCGGGGTGGCAACAATGTCTGGCTCTCAAGAACGACGGCACAATCGTCCGCTGGGGAGATGACTTGGGTGATCCCCCTCTCGGATTGAGTAACGTTGTCGTAATTTCAGCGGGTTTGCTCCATTGTTTGGCGTTGAAAAGTGATGGTACTGTCGTGGCATGGGGGCTAAATCTGTCCGGATCCTTGGATGTGCCGTCAGGTCTGAGTAATGTAGTCAAAATCGTCGCTGGTCATTATTTTAGCCTCGCACTTCGCAGCGATGGGACGGTGGTTTCGTGGGGTGCAAACGATTACGGCCAAACAAATGTTCCACACGGGCTCAGTAACGTAGTGGCGATTGCGGCAGGTGATGCGTTTTCATTGGCACTGAAAAGTGACGGCACGATTGTAGGTTGGGGTGACAATGGCGCGGGACAAATCACTTCACCAACTTCTTTTGGAAATATTGTGGCAATCAGCACGAGGCAAGACCATTGCTTGGCTCTTGATGCTGATGGTCGAGTCAGGGTCGTCTCGTCATGGAACTGGTTTCCTGGAACTGTTTTGGAGGTATTGCCCCCAGATTGCACAAATATGGTCGGCATCGCAGCGGGGCAATTGCATGGGATTGCATTGTGCAGAAACGGAACGGTTGTCGCATGGGGGGACAACTCTAGTGGTCAAACGAATGTGCCGCCGAGTCTGAGCAACGTCATCGCTATCGCTTCGGGAGACAGACATAATCTCGCGTTAAGGAATGACGGGACGGTGACTGCGTGGGGAAGTTACACGAATGTTCCTGGCGGACTGAGCAATGTTACAGCTATTGCTTGCGGATACATTCAATCTTACGCACTCAAAAGCGATGGCACACTGACGGCGTGGCAGGCGAGCGGTTCGATAAGTGTGCCGCCCGGCATAAGCAACGTGGTGGGCATATCTGTCGGAGATGGACATGTTCTGGCTCTTCGAAACGACGGGAGCGTCCTCGCTTGGGGAGGCAATTCTTCAGGAGAATCAGACGTCCCCACCACCCTGAGCAACGTAGTTGCTGTGGCTGCCGGAAATGCAGTTAGTGTCGCTGTAACTGGCGACGGACACATTGTTACATGGGGCGCAAATTACAATGGTGAGGGTAATATCCCGCAAGGCTTGAGCAGCGTCGTAGCAGCGGCTGTTGGCGATGGTTATGTCGTGGCGCTCAAGGCTGATCTGCAAATCGGATACATCGCGCTGACCAACCAAACACCTTCGATCCAATTTCACACCTTTTCAGGACGGCAATACTCAGTCCAGTATTCTTCGAATCTTACATCTGGAGCTTGGTTTGATTTGCCAGGCGGCAACGTTTCGGGAAACGGTCACGCCGCCGTAGTAGCAGACACAAATACAACCGCGAACGTTTCTGCCAAATTCTACCGGGTGAAGCAGTCGCCTTAACAAAACCTCAAAACGTCAGCACGCGCTCGACTTCGTTTTTGCTGCCGATAATCAGCGGCGTGCGCTGGTGCATGGTAGTGGGTTGCTTGTCCAGGATGCGTTGCTCGCCGTCGCTCGCCATTCCGCCCGCCTGCTCGGCCACGAACGCCAGCGGGTTGGCTTCGTAGAGCAGGCGCAGTTTTCCTTCGGGCGCTTTCGGTGTGCCGGGATACAGAAACACGCCGCCGCGAATCAACGTTCGATGAAAATCCGCCACGAGCGATCCGATGTAGCGCGAACTGAATCCACCGTCTTCCTTCGCCCACTTGAGATAACGCCGGATGCCGTTCGGGAAATTCTTTTCGTAAGCCTCGTTGCAACTGTAGGTGTTGCCGGTCTCGGGCATCTTCACATTTTCCTCCGCAAGCAGATACGCGCCGATGGACGGATCGAGTGTGAACATGTGGACGCCTGCGCCCGCCGTGTAGGCGAGAACTGTGCTGCTGCCGTAGATCACGTAGCCTGCCGCCACCTGTTTGCAGCCGGGCTGAAGTATCTGCGACTTCACGTCGTTGCCTGTGACGGCGGGATCGCGGTGCAGGATGGAAAATATTGTTCCGATGGAGACGTTCGCGTTGATGTTGCTTGAACCATCGAGCGGATCGAACAGCACGATGTATTTGCCGGACTCCGCCTCTTGAATGACGTGCGGCTCCTCGTCCTCTTCGGAAACCAGGATTCCGATGTTCTTTCGATAACCAAGACAGCGCCGCAAGGTGTCGTTGGCAAACTCGTCGAGCTTTTGCACGACTTCGCCCTGCACATTGACGCGCCCGGCCTCGCCGATGATTTCCATCAACCCGGCGCGTTGCACATAGGACGCGATGATTTTCGTGGCGAGGGTGATGCCGGACATGAGCCAGCTAAACTCGGGTGTTGCGTGAGGGTTGCGACCGTTGAGGTCGAGCATGTGCCGCTCAACGGTTGTGATGCGAGGCGCGATGGTGGTCATCGTGCCGATTCTAGCAGCCGATGTGCCTCCCTTGGCCTCGTCGTCCTTCTCGTCCTCGTTCTCGGTTTTGGAAGAAAAGTCAGCAGATAATTCGAGGACGAGGACGACGACGAGAACGGGGAAGATGGAAACCTGTTCAGATTCTAGGCAAACACGCCAGACCGTGGACGCTCTTCACCCCGGTCTTCGAGTCGCGAACCACGCACTGATGCGTCCCCAGATCAGGCCGATGATTAATCCTACCAGATGCGCCGTGTTCGCCACGTTTCCCATCCAACCCGTATAACAAAGCACCAGCCATGCGATCATGTAAACCCAGCTTTGATGATCCAGGCCGACTCCCGAAGCGCGATCATGTCTTCCACGCATCCAGACAAAGCCTGCGAGTCCATAAATGACACCTGACATGCCGCCGATGTAGCCCAATCCGAAAAACAATCCTACAACGTACTGGCCGAGAATTGGAATTACGCCCGTTACGATTACCAGTGCCGCTAGCATCGGCTTGCCCAGCCGTGCTTCGATCATGCAACCGAGTTGGTAAAGCCACATCAGATTGAAGATCAAATGCAGCGGGCCGAAATGCAGGAACATCGGCGTGATCAGCCGCCACCATTCACCGGCGCGGACCTCTGGGAGAAAACTCCTGTCATGGTTTGCAGGGTCGGCGATGACGAATTTCGCCACCCACTCCCTGTTTTCGCCGAGCCGCGAATACGCCGCAACAATCAGGCATCCGATGATCAGCGCATACGTCAGCGCCCCGACGCCGTAGCCGCCGAACTTGGGAAACACACTTTGCCGCGAGCGGAGGCGCTGACGATATTTCGCCATGTCCTCGGCTTCGGCTGCGCGAACTCTTGCCGCTTGCGAATCAGCGTTACGAAACTCCGTTGCTTCCGGACTCGCTTGAAATTTTTCCAATCGCAGTTTTGCGTCAGCCACCTGTTCCTCGTCCTTGATCCAGATGGCCCACGCGCCGCCGTCCTCCTCGATTTCGTTGCGAATCTGATTTGCGACGAGGTAATCAGCGAACGATTGCGCCTGCTTCGCGTCTTTGATGTGGCCGATCTGTCTCATGATTTTGTGGCGCGGGAAAATCTTCTGCTCTTACCAGGTTTTGAATAACTCGCGCGGCTCGTGGTGCCGGGCGATGCCAGTTCTGCGCCGCCCATCGTTCGTTTCAATTCATTCACTTGATCGCGCAACAACGCGGCTTTCTCGAACTCCAGGTTGTTCGCCGCTTCGAGCATTTCCTCTTCGAGTTCGCGGATGGTTTCTGTCACATCAAAGTTGCCGCCCGCATCGCGCAGGATTGACACCGCCTTGCTGTCGGACTGATGTGCGTTGGTTGAGAGGCTTTCCTCCACCGCGCGACTTACACTGCGCGGCGTGATGTTGTGTTCCGTGTTGTAGGCGATCTGGCGTTTGCGACGATACTCGGTGACGGCGAGAAACTTCTTGATGCTGTCCGTCATTACGTCGGCGTAAAGAATCACTTCGCCGTTGAGGTGGCGCGCGGCACGACCGGCGGTCTGAATCAAACTTGTCTCGCTGCGCAGAAAACCTTCCTTGTCGGCATCCAGAATGGCCACCAACGAAACTTCCGGCAGATCGAGACCCTCACGCAGGAGGTTGATGCCGACGAGCACATCAAACTCGCCTTTGCGTAACGCACGCAGAATCTCCACACGCTCAATCGCGTCAATTTCACTGTGCAGGTAGCGCACGTTCACGCCAATGTCGCGCAGGTAATCGGTCAGTTCTTCTGCGGTACGCTTGGTGAGCGTGGTGACGAGAATTCGCTCCTTCAAGTCGGCGCGCTTGCGAACCTCCTCGATGAGATCGTCAATCTGCCCCTTGAGTGGTTTGATCGTGACTCTCGGATCAATGAGTCCGGTCGGTCGCACAACGAGTTCGGCCACGCCGGGCAACGAGCCAATCCGTTGAGACGTGTGCGTGTAACCCGCCGGATCGACCGCAGACGCACCCGCAGCCGCTCGCGCCCAGCCAAGCTCGCGAGGTGCGGGTGTGGCGCTGACGTAAATCGTCTGGGTTTGGATCGCCTGAAACTCCAGAAAGTTCAGCGGGCGATTGTCCAATGCGCTCGGTAGTCGGAAGCCGTGTTCCACCAAAACGGTCTTGCGCGAGCGATCGCCCTCGGACATGCCGCCGATCTGCGAAACGCTCACGTGCGATTCGTCCAACACGAGCAGAAAGTCTTCCGGAAAAAAATCAATCACTGTTGCAGGCCGCGAGCCGGGCGGACGATTTGCGATGTGGCGGGAATAGTTCTCGATGCCGGAGCAGAAGCCCATTTCCTCCATCATTTCCAGGTCGTATTCCGTACGCATCTTGATGCGCTGCGCTTCGAGCAGCTTGCCCTGCTTCTCGAACTCCACGATGCGTCCGCGCAATTCGTCCCGGATGGCGAGGGCGGCACGTTTCATCTTCTCGTTCGTGGTGATGAATTGCTTGGCCGGGAAGATCATCGTGTTCGCAAGCATTTCAATCTTCTCGCCGGTCAGCGGCTCGAAACGCGTGATGCGTTCGATCTCGTCTCCGAAAAACTCCACGCGAAGTGCATCCTCGCGACCCGCCGGGCAAAGCTCAATCGTGTCGCCGCGCACGCGAAACTGGCCGCGCTCGAACGTGATGTCGTTGCGCGTGTATTGAAGGTCCACAAGCCTTGAAAGGAATTGCTCGCGCGAGATGGATTGCCCTACATGGATCGCGATGACCATCGCTTCGTAATCCTCCTTGCTGCCCGTGCCGTAGATGCACGACACGCTGGCGACCACGATCACATCGCGTCGCGCGAAGAGGGAACTCATCGTGGAGAGTCGCAGCCGCTCGATCTCGGCGTTCACACTGGAATCCTTTTCGATGAACGTATCCGTGCGCGGGATGTAAGCCTCGGGCTGGTAATAATCGAAATAGCTGACGAAGTATTCGACGGCATTGCGCGGAAAAAAACTTTTGAACTCGGCGTAAAGCTGCGCCGCCAGCGTTTTGTTGTGTGAGATGACCAGCGTGGGCCGGTTCACGTTCTTTATCACGTTCGCAATCGTGAACGTCTTGCCCGAACCCGTGACCCCGAGCAGTACCTGATGCTTTGCGCCAGCCAATACGCCCTCCGTCAGCTTCGTAATCGCCTGCGGTTGATCCCCGGCGGGTTGGTAATCGGACACGAGTTCAAACATTGCCGGGCGAACGTACGGACGGCACAGAATAGTGTCAACGGAAGCCTGTAGCTAAAGTCTGTGGAAAGGCTAAGAGCCTGTTTGAAAACTCGCCTCACGCGCGGAGCCGAAGCTGGCGGAGTGCGCCCGTCCTCGGTCGCAGCAACGCAGAAACCACGGCGGGTGTGGATTTTTCGAGCCTGCCTGATATGCGTGCCTTGCTGTGCCCGGGGACGGGCACTCTCCGCTGTCGGACTTTTCAAACAGGCTCTAAATACTCTCAACGCTTGATTCACTGGCTGAACGGTGGAAACCTTGTTGCATGAATTCCCGGAAGCGCGATTCGAATGGGGTGAAAGTCTTTCACTGGTTGGCGGCGGCAGTGATGCTGACTTCCATGCCAGCCGGCACGCTCGCCAACAACCCGCCCGCCGCCCCGACGATTACGGAGCCAAGTCAGGATGGCAAAATTCTTGATCCGGCGGATGTCCACATGGAGACAGGCGCTTTTTCCGACCCCGATCCTGGAGACACCCACGTCTGCACCGACTGGGAAATCTGGACCGTCTCACCCGCGCAACGGGTCTGGGTCACGTCTTGCATTGGCGGCATCGAAAAGCTGCACACGCATCTCGGTGACGGTGTTTTCGAGAATTCCCACGCCGGTCGCGCCGAACTTTTCCACGATACAGACTATCTGCTGCGCATCCGTCATCGTGACAGCAGCGGAGACCTGCTGACCGAGTGGGGGGCTTGGGCGGAACGAACATTCCGCACTGCTTCGCCAACGCCACCTCCGCCAGGCGCGAACGGCTGGATCGTCAAACAACCGGGTTACAAGGTCGAGATGGTGGCCACGAATTTTCAATTGCCCGTCAATATCGCGTTCGTGCTGAATCCCACCTTCCATCCGGACGATCCGTTTTTCTATGTGACCGAGCTTTACGGCGCGATCAAGGTCGTGACGCACGACGGTACGGTGTCGGATTATGCAACCAACTTGCTGAACTTCAATCCGACCGGCGCCTTTCCCGGTTCGGGCGAGCAGGGCCTCAGCGGAATTGTCGTTGATCCCGCCACGGGCGATTTGTTCGTGGGTTTCCTTTACGAGGACACCAATTCGGCGGCGAATCCCAAGCCGCATTACCCGAAGGTCGTCCGGTTTCACAGCAATGATGGCGGTCTGACCGCAGCGTCGCGGACAACCATCCTCGACATGTTCGGGGAAACGCAGGGGCAATCGCATCAAATCTCGAACTTCTCCTTTGGCCCGGACGGGAAGCTCTACGTCCACATGGGCGACGGATTCGACACGAGCACGGGACAAAATCTCAATTCGTTCCGCGGTAAAATTCTCCGGCTGAATCTCGACGGCTCTCCTGCCACGAACAATCCGTTTTACAACGCGGCCAACGGCATCACAGCCGCGGATTATGTGTTCGCCTACGGCTTGCGCAATCCATTCGGTGGCGCGTGGCGTGCGGCGGATGGGTTTCATTACGAGGTCGAGAACGGTCCGAGCGTGGACCGGTTCGCAAAAATCATCACCGCGCGCAACTACCTCTACGACGGCAGCGACAACAGCATGACCAATTACGCGATCTACAATTGGTCACCTGCCACCGGACCGGTCAACCTTGCGTTCATCCAGCCGGAAACTTTCGGCGGCAGTGGTTTTCCGAGCAACAAAATGGACCACGCATTCGTCAGCGAGTCCGGCTCGACGTATGCGACTGGAACCTCCACCCGTGGCAAACGCATCACCGAGTTCGTGCTGGATGCGAACGGAAACCGGATTGGCGGGCCGACGAACCTCATCGAATACAGCGGAACCGGCAAGGCCACGGTGGTCGCGCTGGCCGCCGGACCGGACGGATTATACTTCAGCGATTTTTACAAGGACCAGAACTACAGCTCGCCCATTGATCGCGGCGCGAACATTCTTCGCGTGCGCTACGTCGGACTGCCGCCTCCGGGGAACGGTGACGGCTTGAAGGGTGCGTACTACGACAACATGGATTTCACCGGCCCGCTGCTCGTCCGCACGAACGCCACGGTGGATTTCAACTGGGCTGCTGGCTCGCCTGATCCGTCCATGGGCACGAACACGTTTTCGATCCGCTGGACCGGACAAGTGCAACCCCAATTCACCGAGACGTTCACGTTCTACACGGTGACCGACGACGGTGTGCGGCTTTGGGTGGACGGCCAGTTGGTCGTGGACAGTTGGGTGGATCAAGGCGCGACAGAACGCAGCGGGAGTCTCTCTCTGACCGCCTATCGGCGCTACGACCTCAAGATGGAATACTACGAGAATGGCGGCTCGGCGTCGGCCCGGCTGTTGTGGAGCAGTCCGTCCACGCCGAAATCTGTCATTCCACAAACGCAGCTTTACTCCGCGACCAATGCGCCGCTGCCGCTGCAGTTTCAATCGGTCGCGCTGCAATCGAATTCGATGCACTTCACCTTCACAGGCATCCCTGGCGACGTGATTCGTGTGGAAGCCTCAACGAATCTTTCCAACTGGCAGACCATCGGGACACTGACCAACATCATTGGGGTTTTGAACTTCGTGGACGCGCAAGCCAACGCTTTGAGCAGGCGTTTTTACCGATTGAACACGGGTCAGCCTTGAGTCCGGCGGGTGGTGATTGGGACCGTCTGCCCGGATTGTCACCCACGGCGACTTGATGCCCTCACTCAGCGTAGAGCACGCACATGAAAAACGTTCACCACCATGTTTTGACTCGCAAGCCGTGCGGCAACTCGTTTTACTTTCCGCCGCATGAAACAGAAAGCCTACGCCGCCGCCGGCGTTGATATTGATCTCGGTAACAAAGTCAAAGCCACGCTCCCGCAATTGCTCGCCAGCACGCACCGCCGCGAAGTCCTCGGCAAGGTCGGCGGCTTTGGCGGCCTCTTCCAGCTCGACCTCAAGAAATATCGCGAGCCGGTCCTCGTCAGCAGCGTGGACGGCGTCGGCACAAAGCTCAAAATCGCCTTCGCAATGGACAAGCACGACACCATCGGCGCGGACCTCGTGAACCATTGCGTCAATGACATCGCGGTGCTCGGCGCGGAACCGCTCTTCTTCCTCGATTACCTCGGCACGGGCAAACTCGAGCCGCACGTCTTCACAGAAATCATCAAAGGTTTCGTTCGCGCTTGTGCGGAAAACAATTGCGCCCTCATCGGCGGCGAAACCGCGCAGATGTCCACGTTCTACCAGAAAGGCGAATACGATTTGAGCGGTACCATCGTGGGCGTCGTGGAAAAGTCCCGGATGTTGAACGGCCAGAAATCCGTCAGGGCAGGGGACGTTGTCATCGGCATTGAATCCAGCGGAATGCATACAAACGGCTATTCGCTTGGACGCAAAATTTTCTTCGAGCTACTCAAACTCAAACCCGCGAGTCGCGTGCCTGGATTGAAGGGAACTATTGGGCAGGAGCTGTTGAAAGAACACATCAGCTACGGCCCGCTCGTGCAAGCGCTTCTCAAGCGCTTCAATTCAAAATTCAAAATTCAAAATTCAAAATGCCCAGTCAAAGCGTTTGCACATATTACGGGCGGCGGTTTTGTGGACAACATCCCGCGCGTGCTGCCGAAGTCGCTCGACGTCGTCATCCGCAAAGGCTCTTGGGATATGCTGCCCATCTTTCAGATCATCGAACAGAAGAGCGGCGTGCCGGACGAGGAATTGTATCAAGTCTTCAACATGGGCATCGGCATGGTCGCCATCGTCTCGGCGGACAAGGCGGACGCCGTGCTGAAATTCATCAAGTCGCAGAAGCACAAAGCCTGGCTCATCGGCGAAGTGGTGAAGGGCAAGGGCGAGGCGCGAGTGATATAACTTGTTCAATGGTCGAGACATTTCCAGTGCCGGTTGTTTTCAAAGATGGCAATAGCGTGCAAGGCAACTTTACCGCCACCTTTCTAGCTGAAAATCATTGGAGCAAGGCTTGGCGGGTGTCCCTTTCATTTAATGACAGGTTGATTACGAACGAATCATCCGACTGTTTTCGGGCATTAGTCGAGATCAGGCGCGAGTTGGAAAATGAAGGAACTAAATTGCTTTGCTATGGCTCATGTAAGGAGGTTCGTCCGTCCAGCATGTCTCGTGACATGGGTGGAGGAATCAAAGCATATCGCCACGCTTTGGGTAGAAAACCGGGGGGCAACGATTTGGTTCACATCTTTGAAACCGGGCCTGATGTGATTCCGGTGAGCATTCGTGAACAAGAGGATTTTTGGCAAACCTGGGTGAAGTGGTTGAACACTCTAGGCACTGCGAAATGAGTTTGGTGTCATTGTTACGTCTGAACGCAAATATTCGTAGGATTCAGCCCCGTTAGGGGGTGGCATCTTTGTAGAACCAGCCGAGAAAGATTTCCAAGCTCCGTCAGGAGCGACATCATCTGGAATATGCCGCTCCTGACGGAGCTGAATTTGATTGTGGGTTTTGGTTCTACAAATATGTCGCGCCTACGGCGCTGACTGGATGTGATTATGAACGTGAAACGAAATCTGGTTGTTCTGCTCGCCTGCCTCGCGACCCAGATCGCGCTGGGCCAACCTTCCTTGGCCGAAAAGAACGCCGCCGAAAACGCGGCCATCAAAAAGGAATGGGAGTCGTGGAACGCGCCCTTTTGGACTGCGGTGGCAAGCGGAGCACGACACCGCTTTCGCACGCACTGAACTGGATGAAATTGCCACGCGCCTCGCTCGCTTAAAAGCGCCGTCGCCGCTGGCGCTCTGCCAGCGCAGTCCAAGACATCACCAGTTTGGTGACACCTCAAAATCGTCCGGCACTTTCAATTGATCGGTCTTGAAGCGGTAGATGGTTTTGATTTGTGCGGGAGTCCCGGAACGTTCAAACCAGCGTGCGGAGCACCACGGGTATTGATTTGCCACTGGCACAAGCCCGTGCTTCACCGGGTTCTGGTGTGTGTAGTTAAGTCGCGCCAGATAGGATTTCTCGTAAGTCAGACGCGTCTCGCGATAGTTGTGCCAGACTTTGCGCGCTGGAGCGTGGTCGAGTCTGTTGATCCATTTGGCGGTCTTCTCGTGCAGGAGTCCGAGCATCTGGGACAAACTTTCCGCCGTGTCTTTGTCGCCCGGCGAGTGTCCGACGAAATGATAGTGATTCGAGAAAACCGCCCACGCTTCCAGTTGCCAGCCGAATTTCGCAGTGACCCTGAGCAGGCCGCGATGCAAAACGGCCAGCCGCCCTTTGCCCGCAAATCGATGCTGCCGTAAATACGTGCTGGCCGTGACAAAGTAAGTCCCGCGAACACTCAAGCGATGCTCGGGTGCGTGTGGCCACGGGATTTTGTCAACGGGCATGAGATGCAAGGTGGCAATTTTGGACTGCGGTGGCAAGTGGAGCGCGACACCGCTTTTCACGCACGAGGCAGGCTCACATTTCAACACCCATCTTGCGCTCGAAAGCGCCGTCGCCGCTTCGCTCTGCCGGCGCAGTCCATGACGTGTGTCTGAACTTTCTAAGTCCAAAGTATTCTCGTAACCTTTCCACACCGTTTGAACATGAAACGGAATTTGATTGTGCTGCTCTTTTTCGCACAACCAAAACCCTGATTGTGCAAAACCATCCTCCATTGAACTTGCTTCGTGGGCACGACTTCCGTAAACGGTTGTCAGCAAATCCACCCAGAGAATCATGAGTGATCAACCCGGCGCAATCATTCCGCCATCCGCATCAAGCGGGCGGTCACGGCAACTGCTCTGGGTTGTCGCCGCAGCGTTGGTGATTGTTGCAGTGGTGATTTTCTATTTCTTGTTAGACGGGCGTTCGAGTGCCACCGAGCGGCAAGCGAAGGGAATCCTCCAGGAAGTCAGGCGACAGGAGCGTGCCACCACCAGCCGCCTGGCGGGCTGGCTGAATTCGTTGCCCGATCCACTCTCGAAATTGGGCGAGTGGTATTCTTCCAGAAACCAGAAAGGGAGGTATGAATTCGCCGAAGAACTTTCCCGACTCGGCACCAATACAATTCCGCTGCTGACGAACAGTCTCTCCGCTGACCCAAGCATCGCGGTGCGCGAAGCATCGGTGATGGCACTTGGCAATCTGTTCTCACCCGCTGCAATGCCTGCGCTTACCAACGCGTTGACTCGTGACGCTGCGCAGAACGTGCGTGAGGCCGCTGCCAGCGCGCTGGAGAAAATCGGAGACGTGGCGGCGATGCCGGCATTGAAGATGGCCTTGTTGGCGGAAGGTACCAACTCCGTTCGCGCCTCCGTAGTCACAGCGCTTGCCGCAGTTGGTGGGAGGGATGTCTTGCCTGATCTCCTCGCCGCAGGACGTCGCGAAAGCGCGTGGGATGTGCGCGCCAGCCTCGCCCGTGCGCTGGCTGACTTCCAGGATCCGCAAGCCGTGCCGGTTTTCGCCGCGTGGCTCAAGGAGAGCCAGGTCACCAACACCGGTCCCGCAAGCGGCTATTCGATGGGTATCAACTCGTATGAAATCCGCGAAGTTATACGCGCACTGGGGCAGCTTGGCGGGGAATCTGTTTATCAAATTCTCGCCGAGCGCTGGCAGAACGAATCGGTCCCCGAGGTCCGTGCCGGCATCTGCGAGGTGCTTGGCTTGTTGGGCGATCCTCGGGCGTTGCCGCTTTTGCGCGGTGCTCTCGCCATGGAGGAAGAGGTCCGGGCTGCTGCCGCTGAATCGCTGGGCCAGATCGGTGACACAAACTCCATTGCCGCGCTCACCGCTCTCCTTGATGATCCGAAACTCGACGTGAAGAAAAATGCGGCCTCCGCTCTCGGTCGCCTGCGTGGCCACGCCGCTGTTCCGATGTTGCTGAAGGTGTTGGAGCGGGATTCGAACGATGATCTGCGTGCCGGAGTCTGCCGCGCGCTGGGCCAGATTGGCGACACGACCGCGCTCGACGCGATGCTGAAGGTGCTCCCGCAGATGGTCCGGGATCGCGAGCAAGTGCTCTGGGCCGTCGGGCATCTGGGTAACAGCAACGCAATTTCAACCTTGGCCTCTGCGCTGAAGTGGAAGGAGCGGGAAGAACGTTTCGCGGCAGCTTACGCGTTGGCGGAAATAGGCGGCGATACTGCTGCAAACACCGTTGCCGCCAATCTCGCAGATCAGGATGAATTCGCCGGTCACGGCAAGGCCTGTGCCCTGGCAATGCTCGGACGGACCAACGGGATGACTGCGGTTCGCGCCGGTCTGCGTGCCAAGGAACAGTGGCGACGCTTCGGTTCCATCCTGGCGCTTGCGCGGCTGCATATACCACCCGGTTCGAGCGAATGGCAGCCCGTTCTGGCAGATCCCGACCCTGCTTTGCGCCACCTCGGAAGCGAAGCAGCGGCTGGCCGCGTCGTGCCCGCCCTTGTGGAGATGCTTCAAGACCGGAAGCGCGACTACCGCCAATACGCCGCACGCGGGCTGTTGTTTTTTCGTGATCCCGCAGCGTTGCCCGCATTGCGTGAGGCTTGCCGTGACCGCGATTCCGCCGTGCGCGAGGCCGCAGAACTGGCGGTCAACTTCATCGAGCGCGCTGAGAGTGAACGGAAATAGTATGCCTTCATCGTCGGACAGATATTCTTTCTCCCGATGGTAATCTACGGCAATGAGACCTCTGGATATTGATTCATGAGGACACGGGCCCGTGCTGATTTGGAAACCAGCGTAGTTGACGGCTTGCGGTTCAATCTGCAACACAGATGAATGCCGGTTCGAATTGGATTTGACTCCAGCTAGGTCAGTCGCAATTCTTAAAATCAGTTCAGACCACTTATGCGCAGGATCGAGATCGAACCATCCAAAGCCGTGGGCGCTGTCCGTGAGCTTTTCAAGCCGGCCATGCACCGGCTGGCATTCACGTTGATCGAGTTGCTGGTGGTCATCGCCATCATCGGCATTCTCGCGGCGATGCTTCTTCCGGCACTCGGCAAAGCCAAGCGGCGGGCGCAACGCAGTTCCTGCCTGTCCAATCTCCACCAGATCGGTCTGGCCACAGCCATGTATCTTCAGGACAGCAACGGGAAAATGCCATACGTGCCGGACTCCGAGTTGCAGCTCACGCCGCCCGTGGACACGAGCGGGAAACGTTACAACTCGATGGGCTCATTCATGCCGTTGTTGCATCCGTATGCGCCGAACGTCAGGGTATGGATCAGTCCGCCGGTGTCCGCTGAACGTACCAATGAATGGATGCAGCACTTTTTCAGCCCCTGGCGGGAGAACGGCACCAACGCGCCTGATCGCGGTTGGGGGAATTACATCAGCGACAAGCTGGCCGAACGGAACCCCGCTGCGGCCCGGTATCTCCGAGGGCGTACGCCCGAAAGCGTCGCCGCCTTGCGCGGCGCGAGTGTTTCCGATGAGGAATGGTTGATGAGCCCGTTCTTTGAGAAGCCGTGGTGGCCTGGCTTCAAGGACCAATGGAGTGTGGGTGAGAGCGTGCCGCCTCCCGGTGGATGGTCGGCACACAACGGAGGCCGCAACCAGCTCTACCTCGATCTGCACGCAGGCTGGGTGCGCAAGAACATTGACCAATGACTTTTGCCGCGGCTATTTTGAGTGGTAGGATCGCCACAGCCGGTGTTCAGAGCAATCGCGTCTGGTTTCCCGTGGCGGGTTTGAGGTTGAGTTTCTTATAGCTCAACTCCGTGGCGACGCGGCCTTGTGACGTGCGGTTGAGATAGCCCTCCATGATCAGATACGGCTCATAGACTTCCTCGATTGTGTCCGGCTCTTCGCCCACGGCGACGGCGAGGGAATTTACGCCTACCGGGCCGCCGCCAAACTTCTGGATGACGGCTTCGAGGATGCGCTTGTCCATTTCGTCGAGACCGTTCTGGTCAATCTCCAGCATGGCGAGCGCCTTGTCGGCAACATCGGCAGTGATGCGCCCATCGTGACGGACCTGTGCGTAATCACGCACGCGACGGAGCAGGTTGTTGGCAATGCGCGGTGTGCCGCGACTGCGCCGGGCGATTTCGTGCGCGCCTGAAGGTTCAATCTCCACGTTGAGCAGGTTGGCCGAGCGCACGATGATTTTCTGCAAATCTTCCGCGCAGTAATAATCCAGCCGCTCGCGCATTCCGAATCGAGTGAGCAAAGGCGCACTGAGCAGGCCGCTGCGCGTCGTGGCACCGATGAGCGTGAAGCGCGGAAGATTCAGTCGGACGCTGCGGGCGTTCGGGCCCTGATCAATGATGATGTCGAGTTTGAAATCCTCCATCGCAGGGTAAAGATATTCCTCGATGGTCTTTTGCAGGCGATGGATCTCGTCAATGAACAGCACATCACCTTCTTCGAGATTGGTGAGCAGGCCGGCAAGGTCGGCGGCTTTCTCGATGGTCGGGCCGCTGGTGCATTTGAGATTTCCGCCCATGGCCTTGGCGAGGATGTTGGCGATGGTGGTTTTGCCGAGGCCGGGCGGGCCGTTGAGCAGGATGTGATCAAGCGCCTCGCCTCGTTGCTTGGCGGCGGCGATGGAGATTTCGAGCCGTTCCTTGACCTTGGGCTGGCCGGTGAAATCGGAAAAGAGGGAAGGGCGCAGCGTCAGTTCGAGCGCGGCGTCGGGTTTGTTGAGCGTGGAGACGGGCCGTTCAGCCATGTCGCGTGAGCATGGGCAAAGGAAAAAAAACCGGCAAGGCGAATCGTGCGCGAACGACTCCATGGCGGGCGGATGGGCGATCCACGTCCGGTTTGGAGTTGGGTTCATGGAACGAAGAACCGATTTGTTCTTTCTTTGCCCGGTCGGCTTTGCTAGGAAAGGCGTGTGCGCATTTCCAGAGTGTTGATCATTTGCACGTGTTTGATCGTGTGGTTCGTGGCGTCCGCGTCTGCCATCCAGTTTGAGATGGTGGATGGCGCGGTCGTCGAGGGCGAAATTATCCAGGGCAAACCCGAGGCTCTCCAGATCCGCGTCGGAGATGGGAACTACCAGAAACTTCCGTGGGACAAACTTTCGCAGAAAACGCTTCGCATGCTCGCGGAGGACTCAAAATTGAAACTGGAATCGTTCGTCGAACCCTACATTGAAACTCCTGACGACGAGCGCATCAAGAAAACCGAGGTGGAAATCAAAGGCGTGCCCAGGCTGGATCGTCCCGCCAAACGATCCCTCATCATCGCCTTGTTTGGTTCGCCTCTTGGCTTGTTCATGTTGGTCCTGATTTACGCGGCCAACATCTATGCAGGTTACGAGATCGCCGCCGTGCGGGCGTTTTCGCCCGCGATGGTCTGTGGCGTTTCGGCGCTTGCACCCATCATTGGCCCCGTGATTTTCCTCTGCATTCCCACGAGGCTTGAATCCGGCAAGCAGTATGAGGAGGAAGCCGCAACCGCACACGCGCCCACACCGCCTGCATTCAATCCGATGGCTGCGGATATCACGGGTGAGACGCACACTCTGCCGGGCGGCGAGCCTGCGGCGGGCGGCCTGCACATTTCTCACGCACCTGCCGCCGCCGGGGCGCCAGATGTTCACAAGACGGAGGTTTTCAAGCGCGGCCAGTTCACCTTCAACCGTCGGTTCATCGAGACGAAGTTCTCGGGATTCTTCGGCGTGGTGCGGCGATCCGACACCAAGGACATGGTTCTCTTTTTGAAGACCGTGCGTGGCGAGTTCACCGCCGTGCGTATTTCCCGCATCGCCACAAACGACATGCACATCGAGACGCGCAAGGGCGAGGCCATGCAGGAAATCACGATTCCATTTGGAGAGATACAGGAAATCCACCTCAAACACAAAGACGCGTGACATCACGGCCATGAAATACAAAACCGTCCTTCTCTTTGGAGCACCCGGTGCCGGCAAGGGCACGCAGGGCAAAATCCTCGGCAGCGTCCCCAACTTCTTTCATTGCGCCTGTGGCGATGCCTTCCGTTCGCTCACCGTCACGAGCCCGCTGGGCAAGGTGTTCATCGAACATTCCAGCAAGGGCCAGCTTGTGCCGGACGAACCGACCATCGAACTCTGGCGGCAGTCCATCGAAGGCAACACCCGCGCGGGGCGTTTTCATCCTGAGATGGACACGCTCGTGCTGGACGGCATTCCCCGCAACGTCCACCAGGCCGAGATGCTCCAGAAGACACTCGATGTGAGGGCCGTTTTCTATCTGCACTGCCGCGACATGAACAAAATGATCGCGCGTCTCCAGCGCCGTGCGCTCAAGGAAAACCGCCTCGACGACGCGAATCTCGATGTCATCCGCGAGCGGCTCAAGACCTACGATCTCGAAACCAAACCGGTGTTGAAGTTTTACGGGCGCAAACTCGTGCATAACATTGATTCGACACAAGCCCCGGTTGAAGTGCTCTCGTCCATTCTCCGCCACCTCGTCAAAAAATAGCGGCTTTCGCCATGCCCTTGCGAATTATCTTCATGGGCACACCGGAACTGGCCAGCGAGAGTCTTGCGGCATTGCTCCGTGAGACGTCGCTTCAAGTCATCGCCGTCGTCACCCAGCCCGACCGTCCCAAGGGCCGCGATCTCAAACTCACGCCGTCCCCGGTGAAACAAATCGCCGTCGCCGCAGGATTGCCCGTGCTCCAACCGCTCAAGGCGCGCGATGAGAATTTCATCGCCGGATTGCGTTCGTTGCAGCCTGAATTGATCGTCGTGGCGGCGTTCGGACAGATTCTTCCGGCGACGATCCTGGAGTTGCCGCACCACGGGTGCTTGAATGTTCACACCTCGCTGTTGCCGAAATATCGCGGCGCTTCACCCATCCAGGCCGCCATCCTCAATGGCGACGCCGAAACCGGCGTGACAATCATGAAGATGGATGTCGGCTTGGACACCGGCGACATGATTGCCCAGCGCGCCACGCCGATCCGTGATGAGGACAACGCCGCCACACTCCATGACCGGCTTGCGCTGCTGGGTGCGCAATTGCTCGTGGAAACCATCCCCGGATACGTCTCGGGTGCAATCCAGCCCCGCCCGCAGCCGCACGAACTCGCCACGCACGTTGCAAAAATCCGGAAGGAGGACGGACGGATAAACTGGCAGCAGCCGGCGCGCGCCATCTGGAATCGCATCCGGGCTTTCACGCCTTGGCCCGGCGCTTTTACGACGCTCGATGTCGCATCAAAGCCGGCGCTGTTGAAGATATGGGAGGCGGACGTTGTTTTGCAGCGCGGAACACCGGGGGCAATCCTTGGCGCGGACAAGAATGGAATCATTGTTGGTTGTGGTTCGGATGCGCTGCGCATTTTCGTGCTCCAGCGCGAAGGCGGCCGGCGCATGAGCGCGCAGGAATTTCTTGCCGGAAATCCGCTGGCGGCGGGGCAGCGGTTGGGGGCGAACGTCCTTTGAATCAGGCGGGCGCTTCGGCGCGTACGCGGCCCAAACATGGGGCGCGGGCATTCCCTCGGTCGGAGCACTTACGTATGCTGGATGGCGTCCGGATTTTCAAACGCGCCTTTCACTATCAACGCGCTGCGACCGGGGACCGGTCGCGTTCCCAACCGATGCGTGATTTTCACGCAAAATGCGTGAGGCTCACGCATTTTTTCCTCGGTGACGTTGAGATTTGGCGTAAGTGCCTGAAAAATCACCGTGGCACTGGCGTTGCTAAAGGGATTTTGAAAACAAGTTTGACAGTGCGAGCGGCTTCAATAAAGTGCGCCAGCTGTTAAGCAAAAAACAAAACACATAACCCACAGACATCATGAAAAACATTCGTAAACAAAATCGGGCGTTCACGCTCATCGAGCTGCTCGTCGTCATCGCGATCATCGCGATCCTGGCGGCCATGCTCCTCCCCGCTCTGGCCAAGGCCAAGGCGCGTGCGCAACGCATCAACTGTACAAACAACCTCAAACAAGTCGGCTTGGCTTTCCGCCTGTGGTCCGGCGACAACAGCGACCGTTATTGCATGCAGGTTCCCTCCTCACAGGGCGGAGCTTCGGAAGCGATCGGATTCACTGCAACAGCTCCATGGACCGCCGGAGCGATTCCTGTCGCTAACGCTGGCAAGGGTGTTTTTTGGATGTTCATGGTCATGTCCAATGAGTTGAGCACACCGAAGATTCTTGCGTGTCCTTCGGAAGGCGCGCCATCATCCTCCAGTGCAACTGAGGCGATCGTCCAAGCCACGAGCTTCGGGCCGAAGACAACAACTGTGGAAGGATTCCAAAGGGACTGGAACGTGAGTTATTTCGTCGGCGTTGATGCGAGCGAAACCTCACCCCAGATGTTCCTCACCGGCGATCATAACTTGGGAACAGGTGCAAACCAAGCTACTAAGACGACTAGCGGTATCAGCGCTGGAACCAATTCCACATGGGTAGCCACCGCAATCGGTTGGCAGGACAACAATCACTCCAAGCAAGGTAACGTAGGTCTGGCTGACGGCAGCGTTCAGGGCTTCAGCACTTCTGCTCTCCGCACCGCACTGAACAACTCGGGTGACTTCGGTAAGACTGCGGGAGCGTTCTTCCCTACGGCAGCCGGTTCTGTCGGTGCGGGTGTGAACCGTCTCCAATTCCCGTAATCAATTAGTTTTAGATTCACAAGCACGACATCCGCAAGGGTGTCGTGTTTTTCTTTGTGGGTGTAAACAAAAGCGGCGAGAGCGGAATGCTTTTCGAAATTACCAAATGCTAAATCCCAAAGGGATTGCAGAACCGCGAACTTTCCGCGCGTTCCTCGCAGCTTTTCCTTCGCGCTGAATTTCTGAAAGGCATTAGCTTTTAATCACACTTCCCACCGTCACACTCCGCGCGCATGGCGGTGGTTGCAAATCCGGGACTGAACCGACAAGATACGCGAACCTCTATGCGCACTTTTCTCCTGTTCATCCTGGTTCTTGTTGCGCCACGCGGTTTCAGCGTGGAATTCGCAGCGCCCAGCCGCCCCATCATCATCGCCCATCGCGGTGCGAGTGGCTATTTGCCGGAACACACGCTCGAAGCGAAGGTCGCCGCTCATGTCATGGGTGCTGATTATCTGGAGCAGGACCTGGTGTTGAGCAAGGATGGCGTGCCCGTGGTGCTGCACGACATCTATATTGATACAGTGACGGATGTCGCGGAGAGATTTCCGGATCGCAAACGCGCGGACGGTCGTTACTACGCGATTGATTTTACTCTCGTTGAACTCAAACAGCTTAAAGTTACCGAGCGATTCAATCCCAAGACCCGGCAGGCGGTTTTCAAAAACCGGTTTCCGGTGTGGCAATCGGCATTTCAAATTCCGACCTTCGAGGAGGAGATTCAATTGATCCAGGGATTGAACAAGAGCAGCGGCAGGGAGGCTGGAATTTATCCCGAAATCAAAGCGCCTGCGTGGCATCGCAAGCAGGGACAGGACATCAGCAAGATGGTATTGCCAATCCTGGATCGCTACGGCTATCGCACCAAGGCTGACAAGATTTACCTGCAATGTTTCGAGCACGAGGAAGTGAAACGATTGCGCACTGAGCTTGGTTATCGAGGTCGTCTGATCCAACTGCTCGACAACGAGCCGGAGAACCAATTCCTCCGCACGCGTGCCGGGCTGGAGCAGGTTGCCAAAGTTGCGGACGGTATCGGGCCGGCAATTCCCTTCGTGGTCTCAGCCGGGACAAACGGCACCTATCAGGTGAGCGACCTTGTGACGAACGCGCATGCGCTGAAACTGGAGGTGCATCCTTTCACCTTTCGGGCGGAGGATCTGCCAAAGTACGCGAGTTCGCTTGAGGAATTGTTTCGCATTTTCCTTGTGGAAATCCGCGTGGACGGCGTGTTCACGGATTTTCCTGATCGGGGCGTCGCGTTTTTGAGGGCGCAGCAAAATGTCCGGTGAACGGATAGTTAATTTTTCGATGGTGCGGTTCCGGTTGTTCCGTGCTTCAATCTTCGCGCGATGATCCAGTATCTCGAATTGCTCAAACACGTCCTCGAAAACGGCAGGTTCAAGGCCGACCGCACGGGCACGGGCACTTGCTCGTTGTTTGGAGCGCAGGCGCGCTACCCGCTTGCCGATGGTTTCCCGCTGCTCACCACGAAGAAGGTGCATACGCGCTCCATCATCCACGAGCTGCTCTGGTTCCTTCGCGGTGATACGAACATCAAATATCTCAAGGACAACGGCGTCAGCATCTGGGACGAGTGGGCCGATGAAAACGGAAATCTCGGTCGCGTCTATGGCGCGCAATGGTGCGACTGGCGCACTGCTGATGGCCGTAGCATCAACCAGATTGACGACGTGATCGCGCAGATAAAAAAGAATCCCGACAGCCGCCGGCTTATCGTGAGCGCGTGGAATCCGGGCGAAATACAGGGCATGGCATTGCCTCCGTGCCATTCGTTGTTTCAGTTTTACGTGAGCGAAGGAGAACTGAGCTGCCAGCTTTACCAGCGCAGCGCGGACATTTTTCTGGGCGTGCCGTTCAACATCGCAAGCTACGCACTGCTGACGTTGATGGTGGCGCAGGTGTGCGATCTGAAACCCGGCGATTTCATCCACACGTTCGGCGACTTGCATCTCTACTCGAACCACATCGAGCAGGCGAAGCTTCAACTCACACGCGAGCCGCGTCCGTTGCCGCAGATCCGACTCAACCCCGCCGTGAAGAACATCCGCGACTTCAAGTTCGAGGATGTAGAGTTGCTGAACTACGATCCGCACCCCGCGATTAAAGCTCCAGTGGCGGTGTGAAAGGCAAACCACGAATGAACTCGAATGCACACGAATCCCTCCCGAAATCAGCTCTGAAATGTCTTCGCAAACATCGCGCAAAGTTTGTCACGGTGTGTTTGGCGTGCGTGATTGTTCCTGTTGCCGCGATGTTTTGGGCTGATCACGTTTGCCAGTCTGCTGCGGCGGGAAGGATGTTTCGTTCTGTGGATGAAGTCCCAAGGAACGATGTAGCGCTGGTGCTTGGGACCGGGAGGTTGACGCCGCGCGGGAATACAAACCTTCACTTCACGCAGCGAATCCAGGCGGCTGCGGCCCTTTATCATTCTGGCAAAGTCCGTCACCTGCTTGTGAGCGGCGACAACCACGTCGCCACCTACGATGAACCCACGGACATGCGCGACGCCCTGGCGGCGGCAGGTGTGCCGACGAATGCCATCACTTGCGATTACGCGGGCTTTCGCACGCTGGATTCTGTGGTGAGAGCGAAGACGGTCTTTGGGCTGACTCGTTTGACAATTGTGACGGAGGAGTTTCATTGCCCGCGCGCGTTGTGGATCGCGCGTGAGCGTAGATTGAACGCGGTGGCGTTTGCCGCGCCGGACTTGAGCGCCCGCTGGTCAGCGCGGGTGAAGGTCCGTGAGGCGCTTGCTCGTGTGTGGTGCGCCATTGATCTTCACGTCTTGAACCGTGGTCCGAAGTTTTCCGGCCCACCCGAGCCGATTGAACTGGCGGGGCGGGATTGAATCCACAACATGCTGCCGTGCATCTTGCCGGCGGAACAAACTGCTTTTCAGTTTGAACTGCCAGCGGGACGTGCGGCTGCTACTGGCTTGTAACCCGGTAGAAGCGCTTCGGAGCAGTCGGCACGTTGACGCTCGTATCCACCCAGATTTCCACAGGCTGCGTCAACGTGACATTGGTCAGGCTTTGCCAGATGGCGTTTTGAAGATTGGTCGTGTACTCGATGCCGTAAGTATAGCCGGCAGTTCCATCAATGATGACCCCCGCATAAAGCCCGAGCGAGACGTTGGCTGGATTCACCACCAATGCGGCAGGTGTGTTGGTCACAACACCGTACTGGCTTGTGACAACGACCGAGTAAAGCCCGGCGTTGGTAATCTGCAGACTTGGAAACACCAAAGTGCTATTGGTCTCTCCACTGACGAGCTGGCCCGCTTTGTACCACTGATAGGTCAGCGTGCCGCTGCCCCAGGCGGAAACGGAAAGTGTGGCTTGCTGTCCCCAAACCCCAATCGTCCCGGTGAATGGCGATAAAAGACTCGGTGCTATCAACAGCGATGCGGGCGGCGTGCTGGTGACCGAACCATAAACGTTGGTCACGACGACATCGTACGAGCCAACATGGTTGGACGTTACTCCGGTGATGGTGTGATTGGTCAAAGTCGAGCCGACGAGATTGGTGCTGTTCTTTCGCCATTGATAATACAACGTGGGCGAGCCGCCAACATTGGCGGAAAACGTGGCGTTGTCTCCCAGCGAAACAATCTGATTTTGCGGGCCGCTGATGACGAACGGTGGTTGTGGCGTTGAATCAGCGGATAGCCGGGCGATACTGCCGTCTGAAAAGCCAACGAAGCGGATTTCCGCCGCTCCCACCACCATCTTGACGGCTTTCTTTTGGTAGTTTGCGCTCCAAAGCGTGCTTCCATTGGCGTCATACTTGGTCAATACATTCGATGCTGAAGCAAAATAGAAACATTCGGAAGCGTCGCGGGCCAACGACCACTGTTCAGCATTCGTGTTGGCAATTGCCCAAATGAGAAATCCATTCGTTCCAAACTTGGCGATGAGTTGCTGGCCGTTAGTGCGTCCGGCAACGAAAAATTGCCCCTGATTGTCTATGACTGGATTGGCGTTGGCGGCGTCTTCGGATGAAAATGACATTGGAAAGAATGCGTCCGTGGACGTGCTGGTTCCTGCACCGGCAAAATTGCGACGTTGCGCCCGCACACCAAGCGTGTCAAACACGACCACGCAAACGTTTGAATTTGCCTCCCCGCCGATTTTTATAGCTGTGCCAATTGTGAATACGGCGTAACCATTATCCCACTGGAAGACTCCGGAACTGTCGAACCGGGCCAAAAATGGCGGGCTCCCCGAAACACCTTGGCCGATGTGTCCGAGAAAAACTCCACCAGTTGAGTCCATAAAGATGTCGGTCAGATTATTTCCGTGAAATGCCTGCGACCCGAATGACTTCGCCCAGACGAGTGTGCCGTTACTGGTGTACTTGGTGATGAAATGTGTCGGATAACCTGGAGTCCACTGGCCCGCTGAAGGCCAGTTTGTCCAGCCGCCCACTAGCGTGATGCCGCCGAAGTTTTGTGTGCCATCAAAGTTGCCTGCAAAATAAAAATTCCCCGAAGCATCGCGTCGGGCCACGCCGGGCTTGGGACAAATCACATTTGTCGAAACCGGAACGCCGTTCGGATTGATGACGATCACCGAACCACCCACGTTGGCGTAACTGTTCGTTTGATTATCCACCGCAAACAATGTCGCTCCGATGTTTGTTGACCAGAGCAGCGATGGCACCTGGCCAAAAGCCTGAACCGCTACCAGCAAGAGCAGGGGCAGAAATGTGAAGCGTTGGAATACTTGATGTGAAACTTGAAACACCCAACCATTGACTTCCAGAGATGAAGTTTTCATAGGTATTGTGATTTGATTTACGTCGCCACCCTACCTCCCCGCCGAAAGACTTCAATAGTAAAGTTTTACTATTTTTGACCGCTGGCTGCGGGGCAAAAATCAAGTGTACGCGCGTTGACGGCAATATGCCGAATCGCCAGCATTGCACGGTGAAAAGATTCAAAGCCATCGCCGCCATGTCGCTGAACCGTGTGATCGGTTCTGAGAACAAAATCCCATGGCATCTGCCGGAGGATTTCAAGTGGTTCAAAGCCACCACCACAGGGCATGTGCTTGTGATGGGACGCAAAACCTTTGAGTCCATAGGACGGCCACTGCCGAATCGTGAGACGATTGTGTTGAGTCGTTCAGCATTTTCGTTTCCGGGAGTGAGAACGATTCGCGGTCTTGAGGAAATTGAGGGATTGGCTGGCGGCCGGGAGGTCTTCATTGCAGGTGGCGCCCAGGTTTATCAGCAGGCGTTGCCGCTTTGTTCCGATCTTTATCTAACTCTGGTGAAGCGCGAGGTGGAGGGTGACGCATTTTTTCCAACGTTTGAAGACAAGTTTGAACTCGTGGAACAACTCCGCGATACGCCAGAGTTTTCAATTCTGCACTATCGGCGGCAGATTTGAGTACCGAGACGCGGGGCGGTTATGAGGAGGGACGGTGAGATGATCTACAGCGGCAGCGACCGAAATCGTTTGCTTGAAGGCTGGAACTTCGGCTAATTCGATCTGTGTCCAATCCACACGTAGCAGAAAGACGGTCAATGGCAGGGCGGCTTTTTGCCGCGATCTTCGGCATGTTCTTGGGGTTGGCACTGCTGAAGTTTGGGACGCCAGCGGTGATGGACAAGTTTGTCGAGTCGCCCAGCAAGGGGATCGAGTGGCTGGTTTTCGTCTGGCCGTTGCGACTGGCGTATCCAATGGTGGGGTTGCTCGCTTTGGCGGGACCATTCGCGTTTCAGTGGAGGTATTTTGCCCCGCGCTGGTTGATGTTCATGCCGCTGGTGTGGCTGGCGTGGCAGTTTATTTCGGCAACCCAAAGCGTTGAGGCGCAACTTTCCCAGGCAACGCTTGCGCACTTCGCAGTCTGCGTGGTTTGTTTTTATCTTGGCGCTCTCTGCACGGGCGGAGGCGGCTCGCGGTCATTTCTGCTTGGGCCGCTGGCGGGGGCGCTTGGGTTGATGCTCTACGTTGGCTTTGAGCAGCATTTCGGAGGACTGGAGGAAACGCGCAAATATTTTTGGGCCGAAGTGTATCCAACATTGCCGAATGTGCCGCCGGAGTATGTTAAAAAGATGGAGAGCAATCGCATCTTCTCGACTGTCTTCTATCCGAATGCGTTTGCGGGAGCGCTGTTGTTGTTATTGCCGCCACTGCTCGCATGGGTGTGGCAGGCCAAGGAGAAGTTCACAGCGGGTGCGCGGGGGTTGCTTTGTGGACTGATGGTCGCGGGCGCGGCGGCGTGTCTTTATTGGTCGGGATCCAAGGGTGGTTGGTTGCTGGCCTTGGCAATCGGTTTGGTGGCGCTGTGGCATCAGGCGATTTCGCGTCGGCTGAAAGTGGTTTTGTTGTGTGTGTTGATTATTTGCGGTGGAGCAGGTTTTTACTGGAAGAATCGCGCTTACATGGAGCGCGGAGCGACGAGTGTCGTGGCGAGGTTTGATTACTGGCGCGCTGCGTGGCAGACGGCTTTGGCCAGGCCGGTGTTCGGCAGTGGGCCGGGAACTTTTGGGAATGCTTATCAAGCCATCAAGAAACCCGAGTCGGAAATGGCGCGACTCGCTCACAATGATTATTTGCAACAGGCATCGGATTCGGGATTTCCGGGATTGATCGCCTACGTGGTGTTCATTGGCGGAATGCTCTGGGTTGGTTATCGCCGGTTAAATTGGAAAGGTTCGCCTGTGGTCTGTGGTGTATGGCTGGGATTACTCGCTTGGACGGCGCAGTCGTCGTTTGAGTTTACACTTTATGTGCCGTCACTGGCTTGGACTGCGTTTGCCCTGATGGGCTGGCTGCTTGGAAGCTCGCGGGAAACGATTCGACAAAACCCATCGCCCGCTCCTAATCTGTCGTCGCGATGAAGATTCTTTTCCTCAACGGCCCGAATCTGAACCTGCTCGGCCAGCGTGAGCCGGAGGTTTACGGCAAGACCACGCTGGCTGACATTGAGGCGATGGTTCGCAAGCGGGCTGCTGCTCGCGGAGCGACCATAAATTTCCGACAGACAAACCTTGAGGGGGAACTTGTCGGCTGGATCCAGTCTGCAAAAGGTGCATTTGAGGTCATTGTCCTTAACGCGGCTGCCTACACTCACACAAGTGTCGCGCTCCGCGATGCAATTGCAGGGACTGGCATTCCCACCATCGAAATCCACCTCTCAAACATCCATGCTAGGGAGGAATTTCGTCACAAGTCGCTGATTGCGGGAGTTTGCAGAGGGCAGATAACAGGATTTGGAGCAAATTCCTACATCTTGGGTTTGGAAGCCGCAATTAACATTATCGAAACCATTAAGCCTTGATGGTTTTCACCATCGGAATCGAATTCCTTTTGGAACCCCCATTGCCAGGAATCAAAAATCCACCTTGACGATTTCCTTTCGTGTCCGTATTCTTCTCTCAACTTAAACATAGCTTTCAGGCAGGGTCCAAATCAGACGCTGCTTTTTTCGTCGAAAGCCTGAAAATGGTTTTCCAAACAGATTTAAGACCTTTAACGATTAAAACACCGTGGATATTAAAGACATTAAGGCCATCATTGACCTGATGAAAAAGAACTCCGTGACGGAGTTTGAACTGGAGAAGCAGGATTTCAAAGTGCGGCTGAAGCGGGGAGGTGGTGGAGGCGGGATGGTTGCCGGAGATGAAGGGACATCCGTCGTTTATTCGCCTGCGGTTGCTCCGATGCAACTTGCAGCCACTGCGGTTTCTGCCGGTGCGACCACTTCTCCAAATAGTGATTCCGACATCAAGTCGCCAATGATCGGCACGTTCTATCGCTCACCCTCGCCCGAATCCGGCTCTTACGTCGAGATTGGATCGGAGGTCAACCCCGATACCGTAGTTTGCATCATTGAGGCCATGAAGGTGATGAATGAGATCAAGGCCGAGGTCAAAGGCGTGATCACCCAGGCGCTCGTCGAGAACGCCAAGCCTGTCGAATTTGGCCAGCCGTTGTTCAAGATCAGGCCCAATTAAGTCAGCGCAAAGTCCATCCGCCCCGACCGTCAACCCAACCCAAGAATGTTCGAGAAAGTCCTCGTCGCCAACCGCGGTGAAATCGCCGTTCGCATCATCCGCGCCTGCAAGGAACTCAACATCCGCACCGTGGCGGTGTATTCCGAGTCCGACGCCAATTCCATGCACGTGCAGATTGCAGATGAAGCGATCTGTATCGGGAAGGCGGCGGCGTCCGACAGCTATCTGCGGATTGATCGTCTGATCAGTGCCGCAGAAATCGCCGACGTGGATGCGATTCATCCTGGGTACGGATTTCTCTCCGAGAACGCGCATTTCGCCGACGTCTGCGAGAGTTGCAACATTCGTTTCATCGGCCCGAGTTCCCGGGCGATGAATGCACTTGAAGACAAGGCCGTCAGCCGCAATCTCGCCAAGAAAGCCGGCGTCAAGACTCCTCCTGGCTCCGAAGGTATCGTGGACAAGGAACAGGATGCCGTGGCAGTTGCCAAACGCATTGGCTACCCGGTGATGATCAAGGCCGTGGCGGGCGGTGGTGGACGCGGAATGCGCATCGCCCACAACGATATCTCGCTCGTGAAGGGTTATCACACGGCGCGAACCGAGGCGGAAAAGGCATTTGGCAATTCAGCGGTCTATATCGAGAAGTTCATCGAGAACCCTCATCACATTGAGTTTCAGATTCTCGGCGACTCGCGTGGGAAGATCATCCATCTCGGCGAGCGCGATTGTTCCGTGCAGAGGCGCAACCAGAAGGTCGTCGAGGAAACACCCTCACCAATGCTCGAGAACCCGAAGTTCAAGGGATTGCGCAAGGACATGGGCAAGGCCGCCATCCGCATCGCCGAGGCCGCGCACTACACGAACGCCGGCACAGTCGAGTTCGTGGTGGACGACAAGGGCAATTTCTATTTCCTCGAAGTCAACAAACGCATCCAGGTTGAGCATCCCATCACGGAAGAGGTCACGGGTGTTGACCTCGTTCGAGAGCAGATACTCATTGCTTCGGGCGAACCGCTGAAAATTTCCCAGAGCGACGTGACATTCAAAGGCCACTCCATCGAGTGCCGCATCAATGCTGAGGATCCCTTCGATGAATTCCGGCCCAGCCCCGGGCGCATTGAAATGTATTACCAGCCCGGAGGGCGCGGAGTGCGGGTGGACACCCATGCCTACGCCGGCTACACCATTCCGTCGCACTACGACTCCATGATCGGCAAGCTTATCACCTACGGCAAGGACCGCCGCGAAGCCATGGACAAGATGAGCCGCGCGTTGAGCGAATACATGATCACCGGCGTCAAAACCACCATCTCATTCCAGCAGGCTATTCTCCAGGATCCGAACTTCCGTCGCGGTGTTTACTCAACCAGTTTCGTCGAACAGCTTCTCAGTGGCGCTCGCCGTGAATTGATCGAGGAAAAGGCCTGAGCAAGCTGCGAACTCCACAAACGGGCTACACACATTCCTGCATTGAGTGTCCACTCGGCTTAAATTGCACTCTGCTGATCTATTGCGGCTATTCATCAGTTTTTTTGCATTCATGATTCAAGCTCTAGGATGCGCGTTGTTGTAGGCTTTCTTTAATCGTTCTGTGGTGACGTGGGTGTAAACCTGGGTGGTGACGAGGTGCGCGTGACCGAGCAGTTCCTGCACGCTGCGCAGGTCGGCTCCGGCGTCCAGCAGGTGGGTCGCATAGCTGTGTCGCAGTTTGTGCGGCGTCAGCGCGGGATCGAGCTTGGCGACGGCAAGATATTTCTTAAGCCGACGTTGGAGCATGACAGAACCGATGGGTGAAACCTTCCGCGTGAGGGAGAGAAATACGGGTGATCTGCCGACGGGCCGTTGCGGCAACATCAGCCAGTAATTCTCGATGGCCTTCAACGCCGTCTGCCCGACGGGCGCGAGGCGTTCCTTGCGGCCTTTGCCCCGCACGCGAATCGTTTGTTCAGCCCAGTCAATGTCTTCCGCCTGCAGGCCGCACAATTCACTCACGCGCAGACCGCACGAATAAATGGTTTCGAGAATGGCTACATCTCGAAAGCACGCTGAAACGGAGACCGGGCGACCCGCCTTTTTTTGCTTTGGTTCGTCAAGACTCTTCAGCGGCGCGAGCAGAAGGTCTTCCATTTGTTTTGTCGTGAGATGGCGCGGGAGACGTTTTTCCATCTTGGGCAGGGCGAGTCCTTTGATGGGCATGGACTCGACTGTGCCGCGGCGGATGAGGAATTTGTAGAAAGTGCGCAATGCCGAGAACCGCAACTGCACCGCCGCCCGACTCAAGTTGTTCCTGCCAAGGTGGCGGACAAAAACGCGGAAGTCATCGCGCTTGAGTTTTTCCCAGACGGGCGAAGTGCTGCGTTCCTGGTGATGCCAGCGCCAGAATTCCTCCAGAGCCTGACGGTAATTGCGCTGGGTGTAAACCGACGCGTCGCGATCCGTGGCCAGGTGCGTAAGGAAATCCTGAATCCATTGGTCGCGAACTTCGGTCGCGGCGGGTTTGGATTCGGTCTGCACGCTTTCTTTCTAACCCAAACCTGCGTACAAGCAAACTTGGATTTCGATTCTATTGGGCCGAATTAGCGCAAACGAGCCTTGCATCATCGGCTGTCCGGCCTAAAATTCGTGCCAGGCTGACTCGAAACATCAATTGAATTGACGCCATGATTCGTTCACTCGCATTCACCACCCAAGGGCGGTTGCACACCGAAAACGTGGAGACGTTTCTCATGCCGACGCTGTTGAGTGATACGAATCTGTTTCTTTGGATTGACCTCGAAAACCCCACGCCTGAAGAGTCAAAATTCGTGCTTGAGGAGTTGTTCCATTTCCATCCGTTGTCCATCGAGGATTGTGTGAAGGCCAGTCCGTCACCCAAGGTTGAGGAGTTTCAGCCCAAGGACGACGACCGGTTCGCGTCGTATTTGTTCATGGTGATTCACGCGGTGGATTACAACCGCAAGGACGGTGTGTTCGGGACGAACGAACTGAATTTCTTCCTGGGCAAGAATTTCCTGGTCACATACCACGAAGGGACATTGCGCAGCGTGGCTTTGACGGAGGAACGTGCCATCAAGGGCACAATGCACATCGCGCGCGCCCGATCGTGTGGCGCACAATCTTCTCGATGCCATCGTGGACAACTACAAACCGGCGCTGGATGAACTCTCCATCGAGATCGCGGAACTGGAACAGCAATCGTTGCAGGATCACTCGACCGCCACGCTTAACAAGATTCTCCAGATCAAGAAGGAGGTGCTGCACCTGCGCCAGATCATCGGGCCGCAGCGCGAAGTGCTGGCGCGGTTTGCACGCGGCGAGTTCAAACTCATCCGTCCGCATCTCGTGCCGTATTACCGCAACGTGTACGACGCCCTGTATCACATTTCCGAACTCGCTCAAAACTACACGGATTCGCTGACAGGCATTCTACAGGTTCATCTGAGCATGTCGTCGAACCGCACCGGGGAAGTCGTGAAAGCCCTGACGCTCATAACCATTCTTTCGACGCCGGCAACCATCGTCGCAAGCTGGTATGGAATGAACTTCCAGAAGGACATGCATGAGATCAACTGGCAGCACGGCTACGCGTTTGCCTTCGCGCTGACCGCGCTGACGACGATCATCACCTACTGGTATTTGAAGAAGCGCAAATGGTTTTGATCTCCTGATCTCTCGCACCTGACATCATCGTGGCTTCCCCAAAATCCAGTTTTCTCGACAAAGTCCTCGGCCGCATCTCCCGGCTCGACGCCCAAGGATTGCAGACGGTTGTACAGCGGCTCGCGCGCGAACGGAGTTTCCTTGAAACACTTTTCAACACCATTGAGGACGGCGTGCTGGTCGTGGATGCGGATGGGCGCGTGATTTATTTCAACACCGCCGTGACCCGGCTGATTGGCTTGCAGCCCGACGCCGAGGGGCAGCACGTTTCGGAGATATTGCCGGACGTGGATTGGAAAAGCCTCGCGCGCATGGATGCGGCAGGCGGCAAACGCGTGGCGCGTCATGAGTTTGAAGTGGAGTATCCAAGTCCGAGATTCCTCAGGTTGTACGCGTCCCCGTTGGATGGAGATGCGGCGGGCAGTTCGGGTGTGGCGTTGATTTTGCACGACGCCACGGAGGCGCGGCAGAAAACATTCGAGGCGATTGAGAGTGAGCGTGTGCAGGCGTTGACGTTGCTGGCGGCGAGCGTTGCGCATGAAATCGGCAACCCCCTCAACGCGCTGCACATTCATCTTCAATTGATGGAGCGCGAAGTCAGAAAGCTTCACACGGCCACGCCTTCGACTCCCACAGTCCGCATCGGTTCACGCGCAAAGTCGCGCCTTGTCACCGCCGATCCGGATGTGTCGGGCGTTGCTGAAAAATTGGACCAGTACCTTGGCGTGGCGCGCGGCGAGATTCACCGCCTGGACTACATCATCACGCAATTCTTGCATGCCATCCGCCCGGCTCCATTGCAACCACGCCCGGCCTCGCTGAATGACGTGGTTCAGAAGACACTCGCGTTGCTCCAGCCCGAGTTGGACAATCGCGGTATCGCTGTGAAGTCAAAGCTCGCGCGCCAGTTGTCGCAGGCGCAGATTGATCCCACGCAGATCCAGCAGGTGCTGGTGAATTTGATCAAGAACGCGATGCAGGCCATGACCAGTGGCGGCACGCTCACGTTGCAAACGAGTGAAGGTGCAGAAGGCGTGCGAGTGAGTGTGGGTGATACGGGCGGTGGAATCCCGCAGGAGCAGATCAACCGCATCTTTGAACCGTTTTATACAACCAAAAAAAAGGGAACCGGCCTGGGGTTGATGATAGTGCAGCGGATCGTTCGTGCACACGGAGGGCGCATTGAACTGGAAAGCCATGTCGGACAGGGCACGACGTTCCGCATCTGGCTGCCGTTGCAGGAGCGGAAACCGAGGTTGCTGGAGGCTGCGGTGAAATGACGACGCACTTTTCCCTGGTCTTGATCCTCATCGCCGGGGGGAAGATTTACGTAACGAGCAAGAACAAGATCAAGATGGAAGATGTATAACTGAACGTGACTGTGAAACCAACCTTGTTGATTGTTGACGACGAGAAGCCGACGCGCGACGGATTGCGTGCCGCGCTGGAGGAGCGCTTTGATGTCTATGTAGCCGAGGACGCCAAGGCCGCGATGGAAACTCTTGAGAGTGAAAGTTTCGACGTGATGCTCACCGATTTCCGCCTGCCGAACGAGGACGGCATGAAGCTCATTGCGCGCGCCAAGTCGCTGCCCAAGCCTCCAATTTGCATTCTGATGACGGCCTACGGTTCGGAGGAACTTGCGGTCGAGGCAATGAAACGCGGGGCTGATGATTACATCGCCAAGGGGCGGTTGCAAATAGACGAATTGGAGATGCGCATCGCCCGCGCCCTCAAGCAACAGACGCTCGAGGTGGAAAACGTCTCGCTTCGCAAACAACTCGACACGAAGTTCGGCATCGAAAACATCGTCGGGCAGTCACCCGTGATGCAGGAAATTTTTGACATTGTTAAGCAGGTCGCCCCATCCCGCGCGACGGTGTTGCTCACGGGTGAAAGTGGTACGGGTAAGGAACTCATCGCCAAGGCGATTCATCAGCTCAGTCCTCGTGCCAGGATGCCGCTGGTGACGGTGCATCCGGCGGGATTGCCGGCAACGCTGCTCGAAAGTGAATTATTTGGTCATGAGCGCGGTTCGTTCACCGGCGCACATGAGCGGCGGATCGGGCGGTTCGAGCAGGCTCAGGGCGGCACGGTGTTCCTGGATGAGATCGGCGAAATTGACGCGGCCACGCAGATCAAGCTGCTGCGATTGCTCGGCGAGCGGACGTTTGAACGCGTGGGCTCGAACAAAACCATGACGGCGGACGTGCGGCTCATCACCGCCACCAACAAAAACCTTGAAGCGATGGTGAAGGCGGGGACGTTCCGCGAAGATTTATTTTTCCGGTTGCGCGTGGTGGAGATGAGATTACCGCCGTTGCGCGAGAGGGCAGGGGACATTCCACTGCTGGCGCAGTCGTTCGTGCGCGAATTTGCGAAGGAGAATGACAAGCCCGTGCGCGATTTCACGGCGGAGGCGATGGAGATGCTGCTGCACCACAACTGGCCTGGAAACGTGCGCGAGTTGCGCACGGCCATCGAGCACGGAGTGGTGCTGTGCCGCGGCGAACGCATCGGTGCGCGGGATTTGCCGCCGTCAGTACGGAGCGCGGGTGGAGCGACGAATGAATCCCCCGTGTTTGTTAAGAGCGATCTGACGGTGAAGGACGCGGAGAAAGAATTGATCATACGCGCCTTGAAAGAGACGAACGGCAACCGCACACTGGCTGCCAGAAAAATTGGGATGCCCCGCAGGACGTTTCATCGCAAACTGCACGTGTATCACCTGGAAGGATTTTGATTATGGCTTCATTGCAAGACTTGATTCACAGATTTGAGGAAGGCGGCTCGGGCCGTTACCTGAAGTATGGCCTGGTGTTCCTGCTCGTGGCCGGGTTGTTCGTCAGGTTCAACTTCGTCGGCTATCGCAACCTGAACACGCAGGAGGCCATGGACGCCGCACAGATCGCCCGCAACATCTCCGAAGGCAAAGGCTACACCACGCAGTTCATCCGACCGTTGAGTTTGCACCTCGTCAAGGAACGCTATATGTCCACGCACGGTGGCGTGAAGGAGCCGGGTGCGGACATCTACCGCATCAAGGAACTGCCGCATCCTGATCTCGCAAACCCGCCCGTGTACCCGGTCGTTCTGGCAACGATGATGAAGGTGTTGCCGATGCGCTATGAACCTGACGGCAGTCGTCCGTTCTGGAGTGTGCCTTACCAAAGGTCCGAGGAGGCAACGACGGAAATGCCCCGTCGTTTCTGGCGTCACCAGCCTGATTTCATGATCAGCTTTTTCAACCAGATTCTCCTGCTGGTCGTGGTGCTGATCGCGTTCAACATTGCCCGCAGTGTGTTTGATGTGAACGTGGCGTGGCTGTCGGCCTTGTTGCTGATCTGCTGCGAATACCTCTGGCGTTTTGCCACCTCCGGCCAGTCCACCACGCTGCTGATGCTCATCTTCATGATGATTGCGCAGTGTCTTGTCTGGATTGAGCGCGAGGAACGCGAGCCTCACTGGCGTTCCTCCGCACAAATGTGGCTGGCCATTGCCCTGGGGCTGCTTGTCGGGCTTGGCATGTTGACCCGCTATTCGTTCGGGTGGCTCATCATTCCCGTGATGGTTTATCTCGGCATCTTTTGCGTGTTGCGGCGTGCGCCGATTCTCGTCACGGTCTTCACGCTGTTCGTGCTCGTCGCCACGCCGTGGATCGTGCGCAACTGGATGGTCAGCGGTACGCCGTTTGGTACGTCAAGCTACGCGCTGATCGAGGGCACTCCCGTGTTCCCGGAGCACACCATTCAACGATCTCTGAATCCAGACACCTCCGCCGTGGGGTTGAGACTTCTCTCCTATAAATTCTTCACAAATCTCCGGCGCGTTTTTCAAGACGACATTCCCAAACTGGGTGGTAGCTGGCTGCCGTTTTGTTTTCTTGTCGGACTCATGCTCGGTTTTCGCAATCCCGCGTTGAAACGACTGCGGTATTTTCTGCTCGGCACGTTCGTTCTGCTGATTCTCGTGCAGGTGATGGGGCGCACTCAACTTTCCGAGGATTCTCCGGATTTCAACTCGGAGAACCTCCTCGTGATTCTTGTGCCGCTCGTGTTTGTTTTTGGGTCGGGTCTGTTCTTCCTGCTGCTCGAACAGATGAGCATCCGCCTCCGGCCGCTGCGTTACGGCGTCATCATCCTGTTCAGCATTATCATCTCCCTGCCGATGATCTTCGCGCTCACGGTCGCCAAGACTGCGCCGGTGACCTATCCGCCCTACCATCCTCCTTTCATCAACACCGTTTCCAAATGGATGAAGGAAAGTGAACTCATGATGAGCGACACCCCGTGGGCAGTGGCCTGGTACGGTCGGCGTCAGGCTGTCTGGTTGACCCTTGATGCCAAGGAAGAATTCTATGCCGTCAACGACAGCATCAAGCCGGTGCGCTGTCTTTTCTTCACGCCACAAACAATTGATGTGAAGATAGTTTCCGGCTGGGTGCAATCAGGCCCGCAAAGCTGGCCGTCCTTCATCCTTGAATTCGTGTCGCGAAATATTCTGCCGCCCAGGTTTCCGCTCGTTCACGCGCCACAACCGCGCGGATACTTTCCAAGTTTTTTTGTTCTCACAGATCGCGAACGCTGGAAAGTTGAAGGAGGCAAAACCAATCGTGTGGATTTGCCGCAAACTCAATCCACCGAGACCAGGCCGGCGGACGGTAAATCCAACACCAAGTGACGTCGTGAATCCTGATTTCTTTGACGCCATTGTCATCGGCGGCGGGCCGGGTGGCAGTTGCACCGCCAGCTACCTCGCCCTTGCCGGCAAGCGCGTGCTGCTGCTGGAAAAGGAATTCTTTCCCCGCTTCCACATCGGTGAATCGCTGCTTCCCTACAACACCGCCATATTTCGCGACCTCGGCCTGCTGCCCGTTCTTAAGGCCGCTGGTTTCCCGCGCAAGACCGGTGCGCAATTCCATCTTGCCAACGGCGCGCAATCCACGCAGTTCATTTTCAGCCGTGGCGTTTTCACCCGCGAACACGAAACCGTCCAGGTTGAGCGCGCCGTGTTCGATCACATCCTTCTCAAACGCGCGCGAGAACTCGGTGCGGACGCACGCGAAGGCTGGACCGTCCAAAGTTTTGAATCGGGCAATGATGGGGTTGGTGTCAAAGCCGCCGACCCGGATGGGAAGGTTCACTCGTTTCGCGCAGCCTTTCTCATTGATGCGAGCGGACGGGGCAATGTCACTGGCAATCAGGAAAACCTCCGCGAGTTTCATCCGCGCCACAAAAAACTTTCCGTCTTCGGCCACTTCGCCGGAGTCCAGCGCGATCCCGGTGACCGCGGCGGCGACACCGTCATCGTCCGCGCCGAAAACAAATGGTTCTGGCTCATCCCCGTCTCGCCGGAGAAAACCAGTCTTGGCCTTGTTATAGACAAGGATGAATTTGCAAAGGCGGGCGGCGATCCGGAGAAAATCTTCCAGCGCTGGTGCGACTCCACGCCGATGGTCAAGGAGCGGGTGGCCAACGCACGACTCGTCGGCAAACTGCAAACCACAAGCGACTTCAGTTACTTCAACAAGCGTTATGTCGGCCACCGGCTGTTGCGCGTAGGCGATGCAGCCGGATTCATGGATCCGATTTTTTCAGCGGGAGTGTTTCTCGCAATGTGGTCGGGCAAACTCGCCTCCGAAGCTGTGATCGAATCGCTGGGTGCGAACAGCGATGGCGCGGGCAGGCTTCGACGCTACGAGAAGCGCGTGGATGGCGCGCTCAGATTTTACTGGCGCATGGTGGAGTATTACTACACCTGGCCTTTTATGGAACTGCTCCTCCAGCCGCGTCCGCATCATCATCTGCCCGACGCCGTGAATGCCGTGCTTGCGGGTGAACTTGAGCCGGGCTGGTCGGTGCGCTGGCGGCTGCGATATTTTTATTTCCTCGTCAAACTCCAATCGCGCTTTCCCATTGTGCCGCACCTCCCATTCGGCCCGGCGCGCAGAGGCAAAACCGAAACCCACGAGTGCGCGGAGAGTCATTAACAAGCCGCGTGGTCGGGCGCGTCACTCCGTGCGCGCCGTCCCCTGTTGTTGCGACGACGGCGCGCGCGGAGCGACGCGCTCCACCTTTGCCGGGCATGAGTTCAATTGTAATTGCGTGCTGTCTTGCAACGCTTCTCTTGTTCGCAGGATGTCGCTCGGTTCCGCCGCTGCCGCCTGCCGATTTGTCCGCTGCTGGCTGGCGTGTCCAGCAAGGTCAGGCAGTCTGGAAACCCACAAGGACCCGTCCCGAACTTGCCGGTGAGATTCTGTTCGCCACCAATTCAACAGGCGATTGCTTTGTGCAGTTCACCAAATCACCGTTCACTCTTGCCACTGCACAAATCATGAACGGTTCATGGCAGATGGATTTTGGCGACGGCAAACATTCGTGGCGCGGCCACGGCGAGCCGCCTTCGCGCTTTGTTTGGTTTCAACTGCCGCGCGCGTTTTCCAAACAAGACGTGGGCGGCAGTTGGAGTTTTGAGCGCGTGATGACGAACTCATGGCGGTTGGAGAATCGTCGCACGGGCGAATCACTGGAAGGGCAGTTGATACCATGAATCGCTTCGCCCGCTGGTGGTGGCTGCTGTTGCTCGTTCCTGCGCTCATTGGCGTGTTTCGACTGCGGTTCAATGTCGAAGTGCTCGATCTGCTTCCCCGTGGTGTTCCTGCCGTTGAGGGCGTCAAACTTTACCAGCAACATTTCTCCAATGCCCGCGAACTCATCGTCACCATCACCGCGCCGGACAAGGATCAGGCTGCAACTGCCGCCCAGGCCATCGCGGAAAAACTTCGGGTTGATACGAATCGCATCGCTGAAGTGACATGGCGGCCGCCCTGGCTCGAACATCCGGAGCAAACCGCCGAACTCATCGCGCATCTCTGGTTCAATCAGCCGCCGGAAGTTGTAGCTCAATTAAACTCCCGACTGGCGGAAACCAATCTTCCCGCTGTGCTCACAGCCACACGCGACGAACTTGCCACGACGCTTTCACCGATGGAAATCGCCCGGCTGAGTTACGATCCTTTCGGACTTACGCGCCTGCCGGAGAGTGTCACTGGTGCTGCACCAGGTTTTAGTCAAGGAGATGAAATCTTCGCTTCGCCGGACGGCAAGTTCAGAATTATCTTCGTCAAGGCACATGGCGAACTTGCCGGCTACCTCGAATGCACCGAGTGGCTGGAAGTCGTGAAGACGTCGGTAGCGGAGGCGATTCACTCCAGCGATCCGCGCGAGTCCCCGGTGCATGTTGGTTTCACAGGCCGACCCGCATTCGTTGCAGAAATGTCCGCAAGCATGAGGCGTGACATTACCTTGTCCGTTGTCGGTACGGCGGTCATCATCGCGATTCTTTTCTGGCTGGCACATCGTCGTTTGAAACCGATGCTCTGGCTGCTGACGCTTCTCGCGCTGATACTGGCAGGCACGCTGGCATTCGGAGGATTGATCTTTGGCAGCATCAATGTTGTCAGCATGGGCTTCGCCGCAATCCTGCTTGGTCTCGCCGTGGATTATGCGGTGGTTCACTATCAGGAGGCGTTGGCGCATCCTGGCTTGTCCATTCCTGAAATCCGCCGGGGCATTGCACCAAGTATTCTGTGGGCGGCGATCACGACCATTGCAGCATTTCTCGTTTTGAACTTCGGTGGTCTGCCGGGTCTCGCGCAACTTGGGTCGCTTGTCGCCATTGCGTGGTGCTTTCGGCGTTGGTGATGATCTTCGCATTTCTGCCGCCACTGTTTCCCGACCGACGCAACTCTCCCGGGAGCGCTGGCGTCTCGTC
>JABFSR010000122.1 GCA_013140495.1 Verrucomicrobiota bacterium | reverse complement strand
CGGTGCCGAACATGGCGACTTGATCATCGTCGCGCGGATTGAGTTGCCGGCGAAGATCACAGAGAGTGAACGGAAGTTGTGGGAACAACTCGCGCGCGAATCTTCCTTCAATCCGAGAACCTGATGGAATGAACGAGCTCTATTTTCTTCGGGAGACAATCAATCAACAAACTCCCGGCTTGACCCGCGACATCGAAATTTAGACTTTAACCCGACAAAAGATGCTCAAGTCACACGAATTGTTCGGTTTCATGTCGCCTACACTGGCCAATGACATTCTCAACTACACTTTTGAAACCGAAAAGCCCACCTACCGCGCCATCCTGAAAGCCGTTGCCGATGCAAAACATCTGCGCCCGGTTTTTCTCGAACGCCAGTCACGCGTTGAGCGACATGCATCAATGCTAAGTATGTTGGCGCGTCCCAACCTCGACCTTGCCGCCGGCACACTGCTTCGCACATGGCTCGTAAAAAAGCACACCGACATGCTTGTGGATTTCCTGGATGCGCTCGGCATTCCAAACGAGAAGGGTGTGGTGGAAGACCTCCCAGCTTCCGTGGATGACGCAAAACTGAAGACCGCCATTGAAACCTTGGTGACAAAATATCCGCCCGAAGTCGTCTCGGTTTATCTCAATGCGTTCAACGACATGAACGAGGCCAACTGGCCGAATCTCAAGACCATGCTCGAGAGCGACGCGCGTTTGCAATTAGGCGCGCACTGACTTTCCTCCAGAGTTTGCTTGTCAATTTGGCTCGCGGACGGTTTGCTGGAGTCGAATATGAGATTCCACCGCGCCTCCCAGTCGTTCGCGTTCACAAAGCTTCTTCCGGCTTTGCTATGTTTCACGGCATTCACTTCCGCCGCGGTTGCTGCCGATCTGAAACCCATCTTCGATGGCAAATCGTTCGCAGGTTGGACGCAGCGCGGCGGCAAGGCGAGTTATGCCGTCGAAAATGAAACCATTGTCGGCACTACAGTCAAAGGCACGGACAACAGTTTCATGTGCACCGAAAAGGAATATGGAGACTTCACTCTCGATCTCGAAGTCAACGCGGACAAGGGGTTGAACTCCGGCGTGCAGATTCGTAGTCGAGCGTATGAGAAGGAAACGACGTACCCGTTCGGCAACAAGGTGCTCAAGATTCCCGCTGGTCGCGTTCACGGTTATCAGGTGGAGGTGGATCATCGTCCCGAGCGCCGTTGGAGCGGGGGCATATACGAGGAGGCGCGACGCGACTGGTTGAATCCGATTGGGACGAACTCTCCCGCCAGCCAGGCGTTCAAGTTCGGCGGGTGGAATCATTATCACGTCGAGTGCATCGGCGATTCAATCAAGACCTGGGTTAACGACATGCCTGCTGCTGATCTCGTGGACTCGGAGACTTTGAGCGGTTTCATCGGATTGCAGGTGCATAATTCAGATACGTCAGGACTCAAGGTTCGTTTCCGCAACATCCGCCTCGCCGATCTCGGACGTCATGAGTGGAAACCGCTGCCAGTCAGACCTGAATTTGAAGGTGCGCACATCATCGGCCAGGGAGATTGGAAGCTGGAAGACGGCGTGGTGCATGGCACGCATCGGGCAGCGGATCCGGAGCATGGTCACCTGGTAACAGATCAAACCGTTGACGACTTCACCATCCGTTTCAAATTCAAGTCCGTGAAAGGCAACAGCGGATTTTATTTTCGCTCGGAAGAGAAGGGGAGCGCCGGCATGTCTGGCTTCCAGGCGGAGGTTGACCCGGTCAATGACGTGGGCGGACTCTACGAAACTTCAGGGCGCGCGTGGGTCATCAAGCCTTCCGTGGACGATGTTAAGAAGTATTTCAGGCCGCAGGACTGGAACACGATGACCGTCTCCGCGCACGGCAAACGAATCGTCGTCCACGTCAACGGATACAAGAGCGCCGAACTGCTCAACGATTCTGGTCGCACGGAAGGGAAGCTCGCGTTGCAACTCCACGGCGGCCAGGACGTGGAGGTTTATTTCAAGGACTTCGAAATGCTGGCCAAGGTTGAATGACGCCCGAAGGATGGGCGCGAGAACGTCTGGACTGCGCGTGTCTTCAGCATCGCTTCCGGACGTGCAGAATTGTGTCAACGCTCGCCCTCACCCCGTCCCTCTCCCCGGGGAGAGGGAGAATCGTCCGCCGGTTCTTTGAAATGTCGTGCGCTGGAGTTGGCAGGAGAGTCATCAAGCAATCAGAAAACGGGCGATGGCGACTCCCTCTCTGCCCCTCGCCCATCGGATGGGAGAGGGTGGCCGAAGGTCGGGTGAGGGCATGAGCCTTGGGCCGGGGTGAGGGAGGTTGTAAAACAATCTTCAACTCAACGGAAAAGCGGTGGTGAATACGCCGCGGTCCGGGCTCGGCAAGGTTTGGGGACGCAACCGGAGTGCGCCCGTCCTCGGGCGCAGCGACGCACGCACGCACGAAAATGTTGGAAATTCGAGAGACTCCCTCACGCATCACCTTGCTGTGGCCGAGGACGGCCACACTCCGCCGAAGAGACGGGACACTTTTGGCAGAGGAATGAGGGTCAGGGGGATGACTTTTTTCAGGAACGCCTCGGACTTTATTCCGCTGACAATGATTCCCCTGACCGAGCTGGCGGTTGGCAACGCCACCGGTCGCGCCGACTTGGCTCGCCGAAATCAAATGCAGATGGATGGCGAAGGGAAAACCAGAGAACTTCTTTTGTAGCGCTGAGACTTGATTTGGCTCGGTCACAAAGGGACTAAGAAATGTTGGCTTTCGTCTGGCACGAGAATGAGGTGAACATAGTTTTGTCGGCTGAGTTCATCTGCAATCTCTTTGGAAAGGTTTGGCATTTCGATGCGGTTGTATTTGATATGCTTTCGTTGACTAACGAGTGACTGGAACAAGCGTTTCCAATCTTGCATTTCAATGCTGATTCTTTCAAAGTGCCCTTGGGGAACTGATTTAATAATCTCTGTATTCATACAAGATTCATAATACACCCAAACAGCTTAAACAAGGGTACACGGGCCAGCGTCATGGACTCGCAAAGCTATGGCTTTTTCAACCGATAGAACTTGTTGCTGCCGGAGGCGGTATTGGTGACCGTGAATTGCCCGCCGATGATGACGGGTACGTTGGTGGAATCGATCCAGGGTACAGGAGGAGTTAGATCGAGCGCCGACTGCAACTTGAATCCGACCGCAGTCGTCGGCCAAGAGAGAATCATTTCATTTCCGTCTTGCCTCGTAATTATGGAGACAGGTATCGCAAGTCCCGAACCGAGCAACGCGACAGTGTGCTCATATTTTGCTGCTACGGCTGTCACCCCATTCTGCACTGTGACAGGCATAGTCGTTGCGCCAAAAAAACTGTATCCCCATGTCACCACCGAGCCGTTGGTTTTCAAGGCTACGGTGTAGTAATATCCCGCCGCAGTCGCCTTCACCCCACTTTGAGCGGTGACCGGCACGATTGATTGGCCGACGTTTGGCGTGGACCCGGAATTGGTGGTGCCCGCCCCCCATGCCACCACCATACCGTTCGTTTTCAAGGCTAAGGTATGGACTGCCCCAGCACCAATTGCCGTCACTCCGCTTTGCGCCTCAATAGGCACGATTGATTGGCCATAGTGTGGGTAAATCCCCGAATTGGTGGTGCCAGCCCCCCACGTCACTACCATCCCATTCGTTTTCAATGCCACGGTGTGAAAGGCTCCTGCCGCAATCGCCATCACTCCGCTCTGCGCCTCAGTAGGCACGGATGTGTGGCCGTAGTCATCCCGTCCCCATGCAACCACCACTCCATTCGTTTTCAAAGCCACGGTGTGATAATTCCCCGCCACAATCGCCGTCACTCCGCTCTGCGCCGTAACCGGCACATTCGTTTGACCTAAACCGTTGTATCCCCACGCCACAACCAAGCCATTCGTTTTCAAAACCACGGTGTGAGAATACCCAGCCGCAATCGCTGCCACCCCGCTCTGCGCCGTGACGGGCACATTCGTTTGGCCGTAGTCATTCAAACCCCACGCCACCACGGAGCCATTGTTCTTCAAAGTTACGGTATGATAAACTCCTGCCGCGATCGCTGTTACTCCGCTCTGCGCCGTGACGGGTACCGTTGTTTGGCCGTAGAGATTGTTTCCCCATGCCACCACCGTGCCAGGAGAAGAGATTTTGAAGGTGCCGGTTTGGTAGCCACTGCCGACCGATTGTCGGAGAAACATCGTCCCGGTGGTTTCGGAATCAAAACTCAACTGCGAAGAAAATCCGGCACCGGTGATGGAATCGGTGAAGGAAATTATTCCCGTCATAGTGGAATTCTGAGAGTAAGAGCAGGCGCCAATACTATCGACAACTCCAGAACGCCCGACAATGGTGTAAGTATTGCCAGACAATGCGGGAAGAAACTGAAAGTTGCCGTTAGTCGCAAATGGGTGAGCGCCGCTGGTTACAGTCACAATAATGTTGAAGCCCGCCATTGATGTGGGCGACGTGCCCGAGTGAAGGACGAATGTCCCAGTTTGGCTGCTGGCAGGGAAGGAAACGGCGGTGAGAACATATGTCCCCGAGTTCTCGGTACTGAAGGTGCAATTGACCGAGGCTGTGCCAACAATGCTGTCCACGAACGAAAGCGATGCTGTGTTCGGACCTGTCTTGGTGTAGATGTGCGTTCCAAAGCTCGCCGATATCGGCCCCGAAATTGGCACGCTCGCGTACGAGCTATCTGTGGCAGACGGGAGAAAACGGTAAGCTCCACTGCTGGCAAACGGGGCAGTGCCGCTCATTATTGACAATTGTATCGTGCGTCCACCGATAGCAGTCGGCGATTGAGCATGAACAGCGGACAATAACCCCATTGCGGAGACCAACATCACTGCCAAAAACTGAACTGTTGTAAAACGACCTGTAGCAATCGCGCCGCTCCGATTTGGCGGGCATGGAACGAGTGGACGCAGCATCGAGATTCTTTTAGTTCAGTTGCGGTCCAAAGTCCACCGCCGACTTTTAACAAACGAATCACCCCAGTGGTGTTGAATCCGGCCAATGTTGTTGCGGATGGCCGGCTAGTAGCGTTGCCGGTGGCGGCGAGTCGTGGGGTGAAGTTGGGCGGCACGGTGGCCACGGTGGGTTTTCCCAACATCGGGTTGCAAGGGTTCGCGCCCAAGCTGGCCAAGGGGGAGATCGCGTCGCTGTCCGGCGCGGGGGATGACGCGCGGTATTTCCAGATCAGCGTGCCGGTGCAGCCGGGCAATTCGGGCGGGGCGTTGGTGGATGAGCGCGGGAACGTGGTGGGCGTGGTGTCGGCCAAGCTCAACGCCAGCGCGGCGCTGCGGTCGAGCGGGGCGTTGCCGGAGAATGTGAATTACGCGGTGAAGAGCAGTTATCTCCTGAGCTTTCTGGAGTCCGTGCCGGACGTGACCCCAAACTCAAACAACCGGAGACCAAGGAGCGGAAGTTTGAGGATGTGGTCAAAGAAGCTGAACAAGCTGCGGTGTTGGTGCTGGTTTACTGATTTTCTTAACCACGAAACACACGAACTACACGAAAACAAAAACGGAAAAATACCCGACCAATTCTTTCTGTGCCCTTTTCGTGTGTTTAGTGTATTTCGTGGTTAAATACCCCTTCGGGCCAGCGGAGCAAGCGGCGGTGTTGGTGCTGGGTTATTGAGTGTAACGCTCGCCCTCACCCCGGCCCAAGATAATTCCCTCACCCAGCCTTCGGCCACCCTCTCCCATCCGATGGGCGAGGGAAAGGAGGGAGACTCTTCGTCCACTTCTTTGTGTTCTCTTGCGGCTTCGCGCCTTTGAACCTTTGCGTTAAAAATTGCGCTGTTAACTCTGCGCCTGCTGTCTCAGTTCCGTCTTCAAAATCTTCCCTGTGGCATTGCGCGGCAGTACGGCCATGAACGTGACCCGCTTCGGCACTTTATAGTCAGCAAGGCGTTCGCGGATGAATTGGAGCAATGTCGTTTCATCCAATGTGACGCCGTCGTTGGCGGATACGAAGGCGACCGGTTGTTCCCCCTTGCGAGCATCAGGCACGCCGATGACGGCGGCTTCCTTCACGCCGGGAAACTGGTAGAGAATCTCCTCGATCTCTCGCGGATAAACATTGATGCCGTTCACCAGCAGCATGTCCTTCTTGCGATCCGTGATGAAGTAATAACCGTCCGCATCGCGATGACCGATGTCTCCGGTGAGCAACCATTCTCCTCGCATTGCCTTTGCTGTCTCCTCCGGCTTTTTCCAATAGCCAACCATCACGTTGCCGCCGCGCACGCAAATTTCGCCCGTCTCATTTGCGTCGAGCATTTTCCCTTCGTCGTCCTGCACGCTGACTTCTACGTGAGGTATCGGCAGGCCAATGGATCCAGGTTTGCGCACGCCGTGGATGGGATTCTTGGTCACAACCGGGCTGGCTTCGCTGAGTCCGTAGCCTTCGATGATTGGGATTTTGTATTTTGCCTCGAAGTCTTTGAGCACCTGCACGGGCAGCGGCGCAGCACCGCTGACGCAGATGCGAAAAGGAAGACCGCCAGGAATGGTGGCGCTGGCCATCGTGCGATAAAACTGCGGAATGGCCGGCAACACCGTGGCCTGGCGCGAAACGATTTCACGCAGCATGTGGTTCGGGTGCGAAATAGATTTCACGAGCACCATCGAGCCGCCGACGAGCAGAGGAAGGAGCAATCCAGCGGTAAGGATGTAACTGTGAAACATCGGCAGGATCACGGCGAAACGGTCCACATCCACGGTTTCAAGAACGATGCGACAGCTCTCGACGTTGTGCAGGAGGTTGCCGTGGGAAAGCATTGCGCCTTTTGGCCGGCCGGTTGTGCCCGAGGTATAAATGATGATGGCGAGGTCTGCCTCAGAACGCGTCGTGTGGATTGCAGTGGTCGTTTTTGAGGTCTCCTTCGCAACGCTGAATTCCTCGATCTTGAATAATTTCAAGGTGGAACGTTCGGCGGAGAGCACGGGAAAATGCGTGCTGAGTTCGGTGTCTGTGATGATGACATCCGCGCCCGAGTCGTCGAGAATGTAGCTGACCTCGGCGGGTTTGAGGAAATTGTTGATGGGCACGACCACTCCGCCGGCGTTCAGGATGCCGAACAGTGCTGGAATGAACTCGGGGCAATTTTTCAACCACAACGCCACGCGGTCGCCGGGCCTGACGGTGAATCGTTCCACCAACTGGCGGGCCACTCCGAGCGATTGCTCGTGCAGTGTGGCAAAGGAGAATTCCTGTTCGCCCCAAAAGAGGGCGATCTTGTCAGGAGTCTTCTGGACTGATGCGGTGAACGCGTTTGCTAGATTCATTTTGGAAGTTTATTGGCAGGCCGGGTTGAGATTCAAGCAACCAATCTGGAACAGTTCCGAGTTCCAAGTTCCGAGTTCCGAGTTGTGCCAGGCGTTTGGACGAGTCGCCAGGTGATTCCTTGCAGTGCACTCCGCGCGTTTCGATCAATTCCGCAAAAAAAAGTTTAACGCGGAGGACATAGTGCGGCCAAGCCGCAACCAAAGTTGGAGTTCAAGCTTTAGCTTGTTCCGGTGCTCCACCTGGCAGGGGGAACAAGCTAAAGCTTGAACTCCAACGCCCGGAAAATCCTCGCGCGGCACGAGGATTCGTACGTATTGCAGGGCAGAGGAACGCAGAGGGGAATTTTTTTGCGACCTTTGCGAGAACCTTTGCGGCCTCTGCGTCGAATCCGGCGGCACGCAGTTTGGTCGCGGCTTCGTCGCATTGTGCTCCTTTGAACTTTGAACTCGGAACTTGGAACTCGCCTTGACGCAACTATACTTCGCCGCGTGATTGACTCAGACGAAAAGCTTGCCGCGTGGATTCCCGTGGTCCGTGCGGCGGATTGGATTGCCGTGGACACGGAGGCGGACAGCTTGCATGCCTATCCCGAGAAGGTGTGTCTCATTCAAATCAGCACCAGCGCTGGAGATCGTCTGGTGGATCCGCTTGCCGGAATCAATCTCAACCCCTTGCTGGATGCGCTCGGAGGTCATTGCCTGATCATGCATGGTGCGGACTATGACCTGCGTCTGTTGCAAAAGCATCACGCGTTCATTCCCAAATCCATCTTTGACACGATGCTTGCGGCGCGGTTGCTGGGCCACCGGCATTTTGGCTACAGCTATCTTGTCGAACATTATCTCGAGGTGAAACTCGAAAAAGGACCGCAGAAAGCCAACTGGGCGCGACGTCCTTTGACCGAGCGGATGGAAACCTACGCGCGCAACGATACGCATCATCTTCGGCGTCTTTCGATGAAGATCACGGCCGAGTTGACGGAGAAGCAACGTCTTGCGTGGCACCAGGAAAGTTGCGCGCGTTTGATTTTGGAATGCACGCGCCCGCAGCCGGTGGACGAGGATGCATGGCGACTCAAAGGCAGTCACGCCTTGGGCCGCGCGGGCATGGCGATCTTGCGCGAGTTGTGGCGCTGGCGCGAGAGCGAGGCTGTGGCCGCAAACCGACCGCCTTTCTTTATCCTCAGCCATGAGGCGCTTGTGAACATTGCCGATGCTGCGGCTTCGCATCGTCCGGTGGACCCTGTTGTGCCCCGCTTCTTGTCTCCGTCGCGCCGCGCAAGACTGGGCGAAGCAGTCAAGACCGGACTGCAAATTCCATCAGATCGCCATCCCCGCCCGCCGGAACGCGGTGGGCGGCGACCAAGCGAACCGGAGCGGCGACGCTACCACGATCTGCAGAAGCGACGCGACGCGCGGGCCGATGCGCTGGCTATTGATCCCACGCTGATCGCCAGCCGTTTCGTGCTGGGCGAACTGGCGCGGAACTGGGATGAAAACATTGGCAGCCTGATGAACTGGCAGCGGGATTTGATGTTGCCGTAGTGTCCGCAATCTGTTCGTTCGTCCTCGTCCTCGATTAAAATCGGAGATTTCGAGGATGAGAACGAGGACGAAAGAGAAACAAAAAGTCCCCGCCCAACCTTTCGATTGAACGGGGACGAATCGGGGATGGGAGCTCGCCACACTCTCTTTCCCGTGCCGACATTTGGCGCTCGCCTCTCGGCGGCTGCCGGCTTCCCGACGCCATTCTCCGTGGCAAACGGAGTTCGCGGCCTCGTAGCAGGGCCGTCCAACGTCTCACGACGCTGAATTTCGAGTGAGGCTTTTCAGCTCGCTTGGGCTGGTGGTTGCGCCACCGGCTTGCGAACCCGGTCAAGACACGTCTGCGATTTTGATTCGCGTCTTCACCATCTGACGCCGGACGGCCACCACTTTTGACGGTGCGTTGGCCGGCGCCACGGGTCTCGCCTCTTCACTCTCAGGTTGCTTTTCGGTCACAGGCCAGCGGTGTCGTTTTTAACATCGCTGGCGTCCGGAAGAATTCACGCTTTCTGCCTGTCTGCGTTTTCTTCCCGTCGCGTCTGCTCTGTTTGTTCGTCTTTCGACGTTTTTCTTTGGGCGGTTTCAAACGGTTGATTGAATCCGCCAGAGTCATCCGCTCCGTGCTGATGCGCAGTAGCAACCCGCTACCCACGGGGTAACTGCGATTCGCCCAGGCTCGAAACCTGCCTGAGTTACTTGATCCGACTTGGAACGGTTTCTAATCGTTCCTGATCTCCGGTGTCCTGCTTCGCGTAACCGGCACGCGCGAACGTGCCTTTGGAACCGGTGAATCCTGCCTCCGCTCCCGGAATCGCTTCCGGCTTGAGAGGGGCCGCGCCAACCAGCCTGGCCCGGCCTTTCCCCAGTCACCTGGGATCATCCTTGAATCTCGCGACGCCTCTCTCTCGATTGCCGCCGTCCGACTCAGTTCTTTCAATGAACTGCTCACATCATACAACGGATTCGCCCACCGACAACGGAACCTTGTGCACACGGTTATCCTCCAAAACATCCGGTGAACAGTTGGGGAACAATTCTATTCGCCCGTAAAATCAGGGCTTCGGTGGTGGTCATAAAAAACTATTCACCGACCCGGGCGAACAATTTTTTCGCCGGTGAAGAAGTTTCGGATTGAAACTGGTGTGCGTCCGCGGACGGGAGCACTCCGATGTCGCTTGTTGAAAAGGTTCGCGGAGAGCTTCGTGCTTTGTGTAACTTGCATACACGATTTGAATCATGGCGTTTTCATTCACATTTCTGGGTTGCGGCACCTCCACCGGCGTGCCGATGATCGGCAAGGATTATCCACCCGGGTTTCTGGCTAATCCAAAGAACTGGCGGACCCGCCCTTCCATCTACGTTGCCACGGACGCGGTGAAACTGGTCGTGGACACGACTCCCGATTTCCGCACGCAATGTCTCCGCGAAAACATCCGTGCCGTGGACGCTGTTCTCGTGACGCACGCGCACGCAGATCACATCATGGGAATGGATGATTGCCGCCGCTTTTGTCATATAAACGGCGAGAGATCGATGCCCATCTACGGTGATGCCACCACACTCGATGGCCTGCGTCGCGTGTTTCAATATGCTTTTCACAACGGACCTTGGCCGAAAGGATATTTCATTCCGGAACCCAGATTGCTAAACGGCGCATTCGATCTTGGGGATATGCGCATCACGCCACTGCCATTGCCGCATGGGCGATTCACCTCAAACGGTTTTTTGTTCGAGCAGAACGGACGCAAGCGCCTCGCCTATCTGAACGATTGCAAGGAAGTACCTGCCGCAGCCGTCGAACAGGTGCGAGGCGTTGAAGTCGCTGTGATTGACGCGCTGCGCTACAGCCCGCATCCGACTCACATGTGCCTGGACGAGGCATTGACCGTGGCGCGGCGTATCGGGGCAAGGCGGACTTATTTCACGCATCTCACCGACGACTACGATTATGAGAAGGCGCAGGCTGAACTACCGCCGGGCACCTGGTTTGCCTGGGATGGGTTGAAGGTGGAGTGTGAGGCGTAAATGACGGTGAATTTGCGACAAGCATAAATTTCGCCGCCTCGGGCAAGGACGCTCACGTTCAAAGTTTGAACTTCAACTGGTGAAAGAAGCCAAACATAACCAGAGTCTGGGAATGTCGAGACAGCACCGGCTATTACATGAAGACACAACCAAATAGCTTCGGACCGAGTTGGAGACTCGTTGAGACGAATAGGCAATTGATTATTTATGCAAAAGTATAGAACTCTAATGGCAGTCAGCGGTTTAATCCTTAACGTCCTCTTGGCAATCTTCATGATTCTA
>JABFSR010000282.1 GCA_013140495.1 Verrucomicrobiota bacterium | reverse complement strand
GGCGTGAGCGGACAGTGCAAGCTGACAATGTCCGAGTTCGCAAGCAACTCGTTCAAGGAAACATTTCCGGCATCGGCAACAGGAGTACGGCTGTGGACAAGTGTCTTCATCCCGAACGCGCGGGCTATATCCGCAACGGCGCGGCCAATGCGCCCGTAACCGACGATGCCCAGCGTAAGGCCATCCAGTTCGAGAAGTGGTGAGTCCCAGTAGCACCAGTCGGGATTTTTTGCCCAGCGTCCGGCGCGAACGGTTTGCGCGTGATGGCCAGCCTGGTTTGTAAGTTCGAGAAGCAGCGCGAACGTGGCCTGGGCGACGGACCGGGTTCCGTAGGCGGGCACGTTTGTGACGGGAATTTTCCGGGCGCGGGCGGCTGCGAGATCAACGACGTTGGTGCCCGTGGCGAGAACTCCGATGTACTTCAAATGAGGCAGGGCAATAATGGAGTTGGCTGAAAGGATGGTTTTGTTGGTCAAAATGATTTCAGCGGCGTGAGCACGGGCGGGAAGTTCCTCTCGTCGGGTGCGATCGAACACCTCGCACGGGCCGAGGGCGCGAAGACTGGACCAGTCGAGATCACCGGGGTTGAGTGTGTAGCCATCCAGGACAACAATTCTCATGTGTGCTGAAGATCGTAACTTGGGAAAGAGACGGGCGCGATTGAAAAACGGAAATTGGCTGGTGCGGTGCGCCGGTGGGGTTTTAGGCTGGACTCATGAAGACGCGACATTGCTGGAAGTGCGGGCGGGAGTATGGGTTGTCCGGTGCGCCGGGCAGATTGGAGGCGTGCGATTGCGGCGCGGACTTGAAGGTTTGCTTGAATTGCGCGAGCTATGATCCGGCGGTGGCTCACAAGTGTCGTGACCGCCGGGCGGAACCTGTGGAGGAGAAACACATGGCGAATTATTGCGAGTGGTTCGAGATGGCGCGAAGGATGTTCGTGCCGGTGGAGGAGGGCAAATCGCGCGAGGCAAAGGCGCGGGATAATTTGAAGAAGTTGCTGGGTGATTGACGAGTATTTGGCCGCTGACGTTTTACTTTCTCGCGACAACAAAAAACCCCTCCCGGATTCCGGGAGGGGTTTGTGTTGTCCTAAATCAGATTAGAACTTGTAGATGAAGTTTGCCGCGACCATGACAGCATTCTTCTCGGACGGGTCGCCTTCGGAGCTGTTTGGCCTTCCAAAGATTTTGCCGTCGTCGCTGTGATCCCAGCGGACTTCAAGGCGGCTGATGACATTCTTCCAGAGGTCATACTGGGCCGTGGCGGTCAACGCGTAGATCTTGGTGCGATCAGTCCCGCTGTTCGAGATGATGTAACCGAAGGTGTGGTCTTCGATGTACTCACCACGGAGGTGCAGACTCAACTTCTCAGTGGCCTGATACGAGGCATAAAGCGCCGCCGTCCAGACCGTGCCGCCAGTTCCGCCCCAGTTGGCAAGTTCGAGGTAATCCCAAGCGGCACCAACTTTCAAGCCGGTGACTGGCGTGGCCAGTGTTCCGCCGACATACCAACTCGTGCTGTTGTCTGCATAGTCGTAGCCACTTACGTTGTGATCCATGCCGACGACTGTGCCGCCGTAGAAGGATGATCCGGCAGCCCAACCCCAGCTTTCCGGAGCTGTGAATGCAAGGGAGGCCATCCAGGTTTTGTGGGATTCTGCCTTGCCATCAGGACCGTGAGCACGCGAATTGATGTGCGGGCCCTTGGTGTTGGCGATGCCTGCGGACGCTGAGAACATGTCGTTGAAGCGATAAGTCCCGAGCAAACCCGTATGAGTGGTGGGTTCGATGGAGTAGCCATAGGAACGCGTGTAGTTCGGGTTGTTGCCGGACTCATGCGTTTCATAGCCGATGATGGTGTCGAATACGCCAATCTTCCAGTCAATGCCGTTCCCGATCGGTGTGCGCAGTGCAACGTAGGCCTGACGGATTGCGAGATCCGAACCAATTTCGGATGGATTATCAGCGTCGCCGCCGCCTGACTGTGTGTGCAACTGGCTGGACGTAGCGAGCGAATTCGCGTCCGGTCCAAACCAGAGATCAACACGGTAGCCAGAAGCCCATTCGGATTCATCCAATGCCTTGGCGATGGTCAACTGAACGACGTTCAGGTTGAAGCCGTCGGCTTTGTTTGCTCCACCGTAGCTGTAAGCGGGGAAATATCCCACGTCACCACTACGATTCTGTGTGCCGGGATTCCATTGAATTGATGTATCAACGTAGCCGCTGATGGTTGTGGATGCCATCGCCGCTTGGATGGAGTTCATCTTTTCTTCCGCCTGTGCGACGGAAGAGAGACTCACTACACCCACTGCGGCCAAACCCAACGTCCATTTATTAAACTTCATTTTGGTTCCTCCGATGTGTGTTTTGTTTTGTTCTTGTACTAATTTCGTACATTGCACTGTGGGGTAAAACCGGTTCACCCCGGCACCAATGTGGTGCATTTGCGTGATAGATAAAAAAAAGCCGGGGTATAGGCAACAACTATTTTCATTTTCATCGGCCTTGTTTTACAGGCCAAATGCCTGTTGTAAACCAGAATTGCATCAATATGCAGGGGCGAAGCCGCTGTGGATCGTACACAAGCTGTACAAAGTTGGGGCAAATGGCTGGCCGCATTCGGGTGATCCGGGCCGTTCGTGTGGAGAGGGGCAGCTTTATATGGTGTCCGTCCCAGCTCATGGAATGGCTGCTGCTTTCCGAAAGGCGTCACGCGGGCGCGTGATAAACAAATTGATTGTCTCAGTCTTGAAAAGTAACGCCGCAACGAGTATCAACACACACTAGTTATGCCGTCATTTGTCTATGTCGCACGCGAAACCGGAACGGGCCGCGAAATCCGCAGTTCGGTCGAGGCCGTAACCGAACAGGCGGCTGTCGCCGCACTGCTCAACCGCAATCTTCTCGTTGTTTCCATCCAGGAAAAAATCGGCAAGAAAGGCCGCACCGGCGGCGGCAAGGTCGCCCTCAGCGATCTCGTCATTTTCACGCGGCAACTGGCCACGATGATTGATGCGGGTCTTGCCATGGTTCAATGCCTTCAGGCGCTGGCAGACCAGACCCAGAACAAGGTGATGCGCGATGTCATCAAGGACGTCTGCACCCGTGTGGCGGGTGGCGACAGTTTTTCCGAGGCGTTGCAAAAACATCCGCAGGCTTTCAA
>JABFSR010000100.1 GCA_013140495.1 Verrucomicrobiota bacterium | reverse complement strand
TTCGCGAGCAGGCCCTGGCCCGCATGAAGGCGTCCACAAATTCCGCCCCGTTGATTGCGGTGAACAAGGATCGCCAGCCGCTGCCCGTCCGGATCCGTGTCGCCGGCTCCGCCAAGAGTTCGGTCTTCTCATCGAAGCCAGCAGCGCCAGTCCGCGCTACACCCAGGCCTATCTGAACGCCCTCATGGATGCCTATCTCGAGAACCGCAAAAATAACCGCAAGGAGATTTCCGGCGGCACCCTGGCCTCCATCTCCGAACAGGTGCAGCGTTGGGAACGGGACCTCAAGACGGCCCAGGATGCCCTCAATGTGTTCCAACAGACGAACAACCTCGCCATCCTCCAGGAGGAGGGAACCATCGCCGGTGGCTACCTGGTCAAACTGAAGGTGCAGCTTTCGGACCTGCAGTTGGAGATGCGTCTCCTCAACGCCAGCGTTCCCCCAACCAATCTTCCGCCTGCGATCGCCACGAATCTGAATTCCATTGCGCGGGAAACTTCGGCGACACCCAATTCAACTCCATCCTCGGCGGCCTCGGCGGAAACACAGTCAAGTTTCAAGGAGGTGGAATTGCTCAAGATGCAGCGCGCCAAGCTGAGTCAGTTCCTGCGTCCCAAACACCCCAAAATCGTCAAGCTGGACGCCGACATCGAACGTGGCCGACGACTGCAGGAAATATTCGGGCAGCAATCCCGGGATCAACTCGCGGCCGCCCGGAGGGATAACGAATTGCGGATACAAAACGTGCTGGAAACCATCAGGGATTGGGAGACCAGGGTCATTGCCGCCAACGGCCGCATCGGCGAGGCCGAGCGCCTCAAACTGAATGTTCAACGTATCCAGAGCGTTTATGACCGGTTGGAACTTCTGGTCCAGAACGTCGGCATCAGCCGGAACATTGATCAGGAATCCTTGTCCATTCTTGAACCCGCCTCCCAGGTTGAACGCTCTTACACCAGGGAAATCAGCGGCCTGGCTCTCTCGGTGGTCTCGGGATTTGGGTTGGGCCTGGCTATCATCGGCTTGATCGCCCTCCGCGATGACCGTTTGCTCTCCGTCACAGAGGCAAACTCGAAACTGGGAGATTCCATCGTGGCCATGCTGCCGCAGATTGACCATGCCGATGGAAAGGGCGACCTCACTTTGCTCACCAACGACGATCCGCGCCACATCTATGCCGAGGCGTATCGCAGCCTCCGTTCCGCACTGCTCTTTCTGACACCGGAAAACGAGCGGCCCAAGGTCATCCTCATCACCAGCGCGACGCCCAACGAAGGCAAGTCCACCATTGCCGCGAATCTGGCCCGCATGCTGGCCCTGGGCGGCTCGCGTGTGCTGCTCGTGGATGCCGACCTGCGCAAGGGCCATCTCCACAATTTGCTTGAACTGGAGTGCGAACCCGGTCTCATCGAACTGCTCCACAAGCAAAGCGAGCCACAGGCCGTGATCCAGACCAATTCCCTGCACAATTTTTACTTCATCGCACGAGGAAAACTTTCCGGCAACCCCGGCGATTTGTTCCTCGACTCGGCCCTTGATCAAATCCTCGCACGCTGGCGGCAGGAATATGATTACGTGGTCATAGACAGCAGCCCCTTGTTTGCAGCGGATGACGCGAGCTGTCTCGCGGCAAAGGTGGACGGAACACTTTTCGTGGTGCGCAATCATCACTCCAGCGCCCGAGCCGTGCGCGAAGCGCTGAACATCCTGGCTCAACGACAGGCTCGTGTGCTGGGACTCGTGTACAACGGAGCCGACGCCTCGGCGCGCTCCTATCGTTACTACAAATACCCGGACTACTATGCCACGGCCAAGGCAGTCTGAGTGTAGCCGCCGACGTGAGGAGGCGGACGACACAGTGGAGCGCCGGCCTCCGGCCCGGCCTGTTGCCGGCTCAGTGGTTTGGCGGACTCGGTTGTCCTTTGGTGATTGTTTCGTGTCGTTCGTGTGTTTTGTGGTTCAAAGCGCACAGTGGAGCGCCGGCCTCCGGCCCGGCCCGTTGTTGGTTCGGTGAACTTTGATTTTTTGAATTGGTGATCGTTGGGATGAGTGGATGGACAGTCAGAACGGAGGCCCCGTTTGAGTCTTGATTCCGCACAACCATGACCAGACATATCCGTGTACGGTTCGTAGTAGATCGCAGGCCCGACACAAAGCCGCCTGCGAATTGACCGGGACGAAGTCTGTACGGGGAAAAGTAGAAATTAGAAATTGGAAAAGCTGAAACTCTCAAAGCTGAAATTGGGAAGGCGGAAAGTAGAGAGCATTGCGAAGAGAGGAGCAAAAACATGACCTTTGAGGATTTGGAGAGTTGGCAAAAGTCACGGCAACTGACAAAACAAATCTACTCCATCACCCGCTTTTTCAGTATAAACGCGTAGTTTGACAGCCTTTCAGCCTTTCAGCGTCTCAGATGTCAGTTTGTCAGCCTTTCAGCCTTTCAGCGTCTCAGATGTCAGTTTGTCAGCCTTTCAGCCTTTCAGCGTGTCAGTTTGTCAGCGTTTCAGCGTTTCAGCGTTTCAGCATTTCAGGATTTCAGCGTGTCAGTTTGTCAGCAGTTCAGCATTTCTATTTGTCAGCAGTTCACAATCTAATAAAAATGAGGCTGTCTGAAGAATTGAGGCGACGAACGAAGCGATACGCTTCTGCGACGATTCAGATGTATGTGAAGCTGCCCCGCGGGCGCAAAGAAGTTGAAGTGCTCGGTCACCAATTATTGCGCTCCGCCACGTCCGTTGCCGCCCATGCCAGAGAGGCATCCCGCGCACGCTCAGACAGCGAGTTTTGCTCGAAATTGGACGGGCTACTTCAAGAAGCGGACGAATCCGGGCTCTGGTTGGAATTGCTGCGGGATGATTGTGCGATCGAAGGTGAAAACCTCGATCACTTGGTGCGCGAAACCGATGAACTGCTCGCCATCTTCACCACCATGGTTGCAAAACTCCGCAAGCGCGGCGCTTAATTTCAGATTGCCAGCCTTTCAGCCTTTCAGCCTTTCAGCCTTTCAGCTTGTTAGCCTTTCAGCTTTTCAGCGTTTAACGTAATGTCCTCCCTCCGTCAATTCGCCCTTCCCCTGGCCCTCTTCTCCATCCTCTGGGTGGATCTCTGCCGGCAGTTGAGCTACACATGGGACACCAACGAACAATACGCCTATGGCTGGTTCGTTCCAT